>NC_015964.1:600000-825000 GCF_000210895.1 Haemophilus parainfluenzae T3T1
ATTAATGACATATAAAAACCTGTGCGACAGCCCATTGGGGAGATATCGATGATTTCTACATTGTCATTGTTTAAATGGTCACGCATAAAGCCCGCAAATAAATGCTCAAGGGTGTGAATCCCTTTTGGTGGGAGAATTTCTTTGTTTGGAATGCAAAAACGAAGATCAAAAACAGTGATGTCATCGCCCTTTGGGGTACGCATCGTTTTGGCTACACGCACGGCAGGTGCGTTCATACGGGTGTGATCTACTTTAAAACTGTCGAGTAATGGCATATTTATTTCCTTGAAAATCAGTGATTTGTAAATTAATTGCAAGTTTTTGTAAATTTTTTTACATTTTTTTACAATTTCTTTGAACTTTTCTTTTTTGCGTCGGTCTTATAGAACAAGCAACTTGCAGTTGTTTTAATAAAATTGGTTCCTTAGGTTATTTGCCCCTTACTCGATAAGGGGCGTTTTTTTATCTGTTGAATATCAATTCGTCGTTATTCTAGCCCACAACCAGGTTATGCACAAAGGCTATTCTCGGCTATGACACGAAAGGTAAACTGAAAAAGAGCAAGGCAATATAACGCAGTCCTTTTCCAATCGCCATAAAAATCAAACAACTTAGCCAATTCAAACGAAGCCAACCAGCTACCGCACAAAACACATCCCCGATAATAGGCAACCAGCTCAATAATAAAGTGATGGCACCATAGCGTTGTATTTTGTTTATTGCCCATAAAGTGCGGTCATTTTTGCTGCCAATTTTCGGAAACCATCGTCCAATCCAATAAGTGGTGAGGCTACCTAGTGTGTTTCCTGCAGTTGCCATAAAAACAAGCCAAAAAATATCCGCACTTAATAAAGATCCAACCAATACTTTTGGCGCAGCCAGGGAGACAAACACGATTTCTGAATTCCCCGGCAAGATGGTGGCACTTAAGAAAGCGCTGAAAAACATCAGCCACAAGCCATGGGTTTGCCAAAAATCAGCCCAAAAGCTGAAAGAGAAAATGTCCCACATTAGGCTCTAATAATCTCTCGCGTTCTAACATCAAACACATCCATCCCTGCATTTAATCCCGCTTTTACGCCGAGATCGGCATCTTCAAAGACGATACAACGTGATGGTTCGGCTTTTGCCAGTTCTGCGCAGCGTAAAAAGGTTTCTGGATGCGGTTTATGTTCTTTCACATCATCTGCGCTGACAATGGCGTTAAAGTAATGTTTGATATCTAATTTTTGCATCAACATATCAATCATTTGGCGGTTTGAACCTGAGCCAAGTGCAATTGGCTTTTGTTGATAGTAATGACGCACCACATCAAAGGTCGGGAGTAATTTTGATTCTGTTGGAATCAATTCATAAGAAAGTTTGCGTTTTGCTTGTATCACTTCATTTAAACGTTCTTGTGGCATACCGGCATCTTGCATAATGGCTGAGGCAATAGTGCTCACGGTTGCGCCACCTAAATCATACATAATTTGGCTGTTAAAACGATAACCAAATTGTTCCCCTACCATGTTCCATGCGCGTGCATGCACTGGCATGGTGTCGATTAAGGTGCCATCCATATCAAAAATTAGGCCATCATATTTTTCAAAAAGTCTGTTATCTATCATTTATTGCTTTCCTAGTTCGTAAATTTTTTCACTTTGTTTCAATTTTGTGATCTGTGCACTGGTAATTTTGTGAAATAGCGGTAAAGTTATCCTATCTCAAAAAGGAATGTTATGTCATTACTCAAACAATTAACCCGTTGGAAAATTCGCGGTCAGATTGATCAGGACGTTATTGATATTATTCTGACCTTGCAAAGTCGCCTAGAGCATCATTGGCGCATTGATGTGTCTATTCCGACTGTCATCACACTCTTATTGCATATTGCCAACAGCCTTGCCCGTTTAAAACGAGGGGGTTGCGTTTCCCCGCTTCATCAAGCCTTTTATGATGAAATGCAAAGTGCGGTCATTTTTCCTGATGTTTTGGAAATTCACCACGATTTGCTTTCTTTTATTCCGCAAGAAATTCCCGAAGCAGAGCAGAGTTATTATCTCGCCAATATTTATAGCTTGCTGTTGGAGCAAGATAAAAAATAAGGGCATGAAAGCCCCTATTCTATCAGTTAAAAATCAAACTGAGTTCTAAATCTTTGAGTAAATTGCTTTCTAAGCGCAATTCATTCCACACTAACGGATTATTATCCAAGTAATGTTTCTCAAAAGTCAGTTCCCAAGTCTGCAAAGAGCGGTCAATTCTGAGATTAATTTTATCGGTGCTGTCTGTCGCTTGGCGAGATTTATTTAAAATCACCGAAATGCGTAAAAGAATAAGTAAAACAAGGACATCTTCATCCGCATAACGAGCAAAAATCGGTAAATCATTCTTTTTAAATGCGCCCGTGTGATAACGAACTAAATTCACCAATAAGCGTTGTTGCTCACGATCAAAACCCGGTAATTCCATATTCTGCAGAATATAAGCGGAATGTTTTTGCACATTGCGATGATTGATCACAATGCCCACTTCCAATAAACGTGCTGCCCAAATTAACAGATTTTTCATTTCATCAGCAAGATGCGGTTTTTGCCAATGGGTGTATTGGTCAATTAAGGTTTTCGCACTATTGGCTACGCGATCGGCTTGCGCCAAATCTAAGTTAAATTGTTCGGCAAGCCCTAATGCGGTACGAGTACGGATGTCTGAAACTTGGAAGTTTTTTTCTAAGCTGTAAATCACCCCTTCACGCAAAGCGCCGTCAGAATAGCGCATATTTTCTAAGCCAAAAACGTCAAAAACAGCACTTAAAATGGCTAAGCCTGGCACAAAGACATCCACGCGATCAGGGTTTAATCCTGCGATATTCAGCTCTTCAAAATGGGAAGCTTGCAAGGTTCGTTCAATTAAATTTTGTAAGCGTTCAGCAGTGATGATGCCGTTCGGGTCAAGGGTTGCGGTAATCACTTGATAGACGGTTTTGATCGTGCCCGATGAACCGAGTACTGATTGCCAACCGAGCTTGCGATATTCCCAGCTTAAATCTTCAATTTTATTGACCGCACTTTGGCGAGCTTGCTCGAAGTTTTCTTTTGAAATTTCGCCATTCGGGAAGAATTTTTTGGCAAAGCTCACACAACCCATATGACGACTTTCTGCCACTAAGGGCGTGAAATCATCACCAATGATCATTTCGGTTGAACCACCACCAATATCGATGACCAGTTTACGTCCGCTTTCGGGTTGAGTGTGGCAAACGCCTGCATAAATAGTTTTGGCTTCCGTTTGACCGCTAATGATATTAATGGGATAAGGAAAAACGGCAGCAGCCTGACGTAAAAATTCGTCATTATTGACCGCTCTTCGTAGGGTATAGGTGCCGACGACATTCACATCTTTCGGCTCAAAGCCTTGTAGGCGCTCAGCAAAAAGTGCAAGGCAATTTACACCTCGCTCAATGGCTTCTTGGCTTAATACATTGTGCTCGTCTAAGCCGTCGGCGAGCCTTACTTTTTGTTTTAAACGAGACAGCACCTGGATTGAGCCATTGATAATCCGCGCCACTATCATGTGGAAGCTGTTTGAGCCTAAATCAATGGCGGCAATCTCCCGGGCCTCACCTCGGTGATAAGGTTCTGCGAGTTGAGCCAGTTGCTTGTCGTTATGCATGTCCTTTCCTAAAATTCAAATTTATACAATAAATCAAAAACTTGGTTTGTGCTGGTTACTGATTGGAAATAAAGTTGTGGCATTAAGCGGTAACGCAAGGTCACTTCGGCTAAGCCATCAAACAATCCTACACCATATTTCACTTGTAAGCGTTTACCAATATTACCACTAACTTGTACTTTGGAGCTATCCCCAACACCGGCAGTGCCTAAGTTTAAGTCTTGAATACCAAAGGCTTCCCCAATACCGCCGACTACTTTACCACTTTTCGCTAAACCTAAGCCAAGTAATGCCGCACCCACAGAACCACTGGAACCTGCTTCACCGCTGTTTTCTAATGAGCGACCGGTTAATAAATAAGAAAGTGCCTGGTCTTGAGATTTGGCTGGGTCAGAGAAAATGGTGACTTGTGGACTAGATGCCATACCAATCACTTTTACCCCCGCGGTTACTTTACTGTCTTCCATCGCTTCTGGGTTACGAATTGCTTCAATATTTAACATCGGTTGTGAAGGTAAACCGGAGAAACTGATTTGGCCTTTACGAATTAATAAGTCCTGTCCAAAAGAGGCATAACGACCATTTTTCAGGTTAATTTGACCAAATAAACCTAATTTGCCTTTATCCTGTTTCACAGAAAGTAAACCATCCAAATTCGTTTTTAAACCATAGGCATTTAAATGCACATCATCGCCGATTTTAATTTTTAAATCAGATTGAATTTGCATGCCCGATTTAGTTTCGGCTGCAAATTGGCGATTGATGAGCTCTTCTTCACTTTTTCTTGGACCATTTAAAATCACTTCATCTTCACTCACCGGTTCAGCATTGTCTGGTAAGCTTTCAATAGCAATTCTTGCCCACGGAATATCCACATTACCACTCAAATCTAAGAGTTTTGGTGAGGCTTTGACAACCACATTCGGGCTGACTTTTAATTTCGCCATAGACGGAATATCGACTTTGAAATTATCCGCTTGCGCTCTAACTTCTGCCGTCCAGTTATCTATGTTAGCCCAGTTGGCTTGTCCATTAATATTTAGCTTACTATCTGGTGTTTGAACATGGCCATTTAAGGTTGAAGAGGTGCCATTAAAGCGGATTGCCACTTGACCATCAGTTACGTCAAAAGGCAGACTTTTTAGTTTCGTTTTTACATTGCGGATATCAAAATTACCATTTAATAATGGCTTTTCTAAATTACCGCCGAAACTTAAGCGTGAGACCACTTCACCATCTATGCTTTCACCGCTGGAGAAAAGTTGATTGGCTAAGGATAAGCGTAAACCTTCAATGGCAAAGGTGCCGCCTAATTGACGACCTTTACTTAAATCATTAATTTTTAAGTCTGTGCCGATTCGACCTTGATTTTGAACGTTAATGTCTGATTTCAGGGTTAAATTGTTATTTTGAATATCGGCATTCACACTTAATTTAGGAATATCTAGCTTAAAGGTTCGGTAGTCTAATTTTTGTGCCACACCAATGTTATTTCCTTCCACTGCCACATTCAGTTGTAACGGTTTATCTGTGAACCATGCCACTTTACCTCGGCTTTGTAACTGGCCTTTGAGCGTGTCTTGCCCCATCAATTTATTCACTAAATCTAAATTAATGCGTTTAAGCTCAAAAGGGACTTCGCCGTTTTTTCCTGCCATAAATTGTTGAGGAAAACAGAGATCTAAGTCTTGGTTAACCCAGCAATGAGAACCGATGGTGGCTTGGATTTTTTTATTGTCATAAGTCACCGGAATAGTTTGATTCACTTTAAAATCACCGATAGGTGAGTTTAGGTTCACTTGGCTTAAATTACCTTTCCATTGCTGAGAAGTGCGGTCAAAATTCCCCACGATTTGTAAATCAGCTGCAACAGGTTCACCTTTTGATTTTAAGGTGAGCGTATGATGTTTTTCATCACCCGATGCATTCAAATCAATATTATGCAATTTGATGCTGTCGCCATAGCGGAAGTTTTCCGCTTTGACAGTGAGTTCACCTTTCACTTGCGGTTCACTCACAACATTACCTTTAATTAAGGCTTTGGATAAGTCTAACCCTTCGAAGTGTAAGCCTTGTACGGTTAAATCGGTATTAATGGTTGGCGCAGTAAGTTTGCCTAAAATCTGTGCTTTGCCTACCACGGAGCCCGCTAAATCTTGCCACAGACCACGTAAGCTTGGTGCGTTGATATCTAAATCTAGGTTTGATTTATCACCTAATATCCCTTTTGCCGCAATGCGGTTATCGCCATAGTTCAGCAATAAATTTGGAATGTTTAATAAGGTTTCATTACTTAAAAAGACACTACCTTTTAAGCTTAATGGGCGAGAAGAGAGACTACCTGTTAAATCCACAGCTGGCACATCTACTTTCCAATGATTAGAATCAGCGGAACCTTTTGAGCTCACTTTGCCCGATAATACGGCTGGCATGGCTGGCACATAAGGGCGAATGTTCATTTTGTTTAAATCAGCGGTTACATCCCATTGCGCGCCATCTTTCCAGTTTGAGGAACCCGTTAAACGTGCCGTACCATCGAGGGCAGCAAGTTTTAATTCGTTGATGGTAACTTCATAGAGTTTACCGTCTGCATTTAAATCGACGTGAGTATGAGGGATATGATCCATCCCCTCCACGCCACCAACAACTTCTGCGTGATAATTCAATAAATCGCCTGTGAGTTTGATATCAACATCGTTAATTTTGAGCGGTGCTAGGCTGTCTGCAAAAGCATATTGACCTTTTTTTGCTTTTAACTGCAGATTTAATGGCATTTTATCTTCGGCCAGTTTCACATCACCCGTTAAGGTGGCATCAAGCACCCCCTGTGTGGTTAACGAAAGTTCGGTCGTTTTTTTCAAGGAGCCCGATAAATTGAGATCAACTTTGCTGGCAGGCAGAATGGTTTTGTCTTTTGATTTAAATGCTTGGAGATCAGATTTTAATGTGAGATCAACTGGAAAATCGTCATTGAGCTGGAGTTGCCCTTGGCTAGAAAGTGTACCAAGAGAGCTGTCAATGTCGAGTTTTTGTAATTTCACTAAATGATCGGTGGCATCTGCTTGCAATTCCACTTTAGGCACAGTGATTTTTTGGATTTCTTCGCCTTTTTCATTGAGCGATTGATATTGCCAGTTTGTACCCAAAAAACTTGGAATGTGCATATCAAAAGGCAAGTTCACCGCATTTAAATTACCTAAAAAAGCCGGTGTGAGTGTTTGCTCAATTTGCGCCCAGTCAACGGGTTTAGCCGGTTCTTTTTGCTCGGGCTGAGGGGGATTCGGTTGAGTTTGGGAGACCGTTGAGAAAAGCACATCTGAAAGCGTGGTGGGCTCAAGAGTAAGGCCTGATTCATTGTTTAAACTGACCGCACTTTGAAATGACGAAAAGGTAATATTGCTTTGATCGAGTTTCATATCAAAGTCAGTAATCGCCACATTTTTCACTTGTACAGAAACCGGTAAATGGATTTTTTCCATTGGACCACTTTCCGTTTGTTTCTCTTCAGAAGGTGGCATGACACTGGTATCAATGGCAATTTTCGGCTGCGTTAAGCTAAGATCATCAACAATAATATCTCCCGACAGTAAACGAGCTAAATTCAGTTGTAAGCGCGTTTTAGGAAGAGCCACATCTACGCCGGTTGTTTTAAAACGTAAATTTTCTAAGACTAAACCATTTTGTAAGCCACCGCTGACTTGCTCAATAGATAAGCTATCGAGCATTTTATCGGCGAGTTGAATAAGTGCACGTTGTCCACTATCAAAAGAAAGTGCTGTGACTAAGCCTAAAACAGGAACAAAAATGACCGCACTTCCGACACATAAAATTTTACGGCAGGTCTTTTTCTTTTTAACGGGTTGTGTGGTTTGGTTATCTGGTTGTTTTTCTTGTTCAGACATAGTCATACCCTAAATTTCAGCCCCTAAGCCAATGTAAAATTGAATGTTTTTGCTGTTATCTTTATCTCGAATTGGCGTCGCAATATCAAATTTGATAGCGCCAACTGGCGATGCCCAACGTACACCAAAACCTGCGCCGTAGCGTAACTCATTTGCTTTGTAAGCATCTGCGGCTAAGCCTGTATCCGCAAACACCGCTCCCCACCAATTTGGATAAACTTGATATTGATATTCAAGGCTACCTGTTACTAAGCGAGAGCCACCGACTAATTTCCCCTCTTTATTTTTTGGTGAAATTTTCTTATAGCCATAACCTCGCACGCTGCGATCGCCCCCCGCAAAGAAACGTAGTGCAGGTGGAATTTTTCGAATATCAGGCGTATTTAAATAACCAATTTCTGCACGGGTAATAAAACGGTGATTGTCTGCATAAGTACGAATCCAGGCGGTAGAAGCTTGAACTTTAAAGAAATTGGCTTCTGACATCCAAAGCTTATTCCCTAAGTCGACGGTGATTTTTTGGGTATCTCCCCATATTGGGAATTGGCCACCTTTTAAACGGGTACGGTTAAAGCCCCCAGTTGGATAAACCAGGAAGGTTTTATCGGTGAAATCAGCTTGTGTGTAGCTGTCATAACGGACACGAAGACCTGCAAAATATTGCCAACCCTCGCTATTATTCCAATAACGTAATGCAGCAAAAGTGAGGGCTTTGGTATCCGTATCATTTTTATTTTCTTTTTCATAACCGGTTGAAAATTCATAATAATAATTTAATGGATTTTTCAACAATGGTATTTTATAAGTGGCTTCAAAGTTTTGCTTTGGTGCTGATACGTAAAGATTTGTACGGAAACTATGGCCTCGGCTATTAATCCAAGGTTTTGTCCAGCCAATTTGGACATGGGGGCCCGTATCGGTTGCAAAACCGACCCCGAGTTCCATTGAGTTTTTCTTACGTGGATAAAGTAACAGTTCGATATCCACTAATTTTTCTTCTTCGCGAACGTGAGGTTGTAAAAGTACGGAGCTAAACCAGTTGGTGGAAGAAAAATTATTGGTTAATTCAGATAAATCGCGGACTAAATAAGGATCGCCTGATTTAATGTTGAGCATATTTTGCAAATAGTCTTCGCGAATTTGGGAATGGTTGAATGTGATGTTCCCGTAATGATAACGCACACCACTATCAAACAGCATACGCCACCATGCCTCATGGGTTTCAGGGCTGATTTCTAAGCGAGAAATTTGGAATTTTCCGTCAAGATAACCGCGAGCAAGAGCAAGGTTTGAAATACTGCTTTTATAATCATCGTATTTTTGATGCTCAACTAACTCACCTTGTTTTGGCAAGTTTTTACGGAGTGCCGTGAAGTTTTCGTCTTCTGCCGCTTCGCCTGTAATTTCAACGTCTGTTCCTGCAATTTTACTCGGTTCACCAGGTTTTACATTAGCAATGAGTAAGTCTCGCTGACCTTTGCGTTTTTTCAATTCAAAGGTCACGGAAGAACCATAATAACCAAAGACTCGAAGGCCTTTATCGACAGCATCTGAAACTAATTGTTTATACCGATCTGAGCCATCCATCTCGCCTTTATCAATGAGATTGACATTCATGTCAGTATTGCGAATGGCGCGTTCACCCTTGATCCCGCGGATCTCAATATCTACGGTTTGTTCTGCAAAGGCTGAAAAACTTATCCATCCAAGCAAAAGTGCGGTTATTTTTAACGAAATTTTTTTCATTTTATTACAAGCTAAACTTTAAGAAGATCCACATCAAACCGCCTTAGTTTACCCATAAAATAAGGGGATTAGCAACGCAATTATGAATGGGATTTGAAATTGTTATATGCGTGTGAGCGTTAATACGACAATGCGATCAAAGAAAGAGTTTCCTTTGCTTTGAAAAAAATAGTGATTGTTCTCTTTATTCAGACATTTAACCAAAATGTAACCGGGCCATCATTGGTCAGCGTTACTTGCATATCTGCTGCAAATTGTCCGTTGGCAACAGTGACTTTTTCTGCACATTTTTGCGAAAAATACTCATACAATTCGTTAGCCAACACAGGTGCCGCACCTTTAGAGAAACTTGGTCGTAAGCCTTTTTGCGTGTCAGCGGCTAGGGTGAATTGGGATACCACAAGCACTTCACCACCGATTTGTTGCACATTTAAATTCATTTTGTCATTTTCATCGCTGAAAATACGGTAATTTAAGACTTTCTCAGCGAGTTTATCCGCTTTGGCTTGGTCGTCTTCTTTTTCTACACCTAATAAAACCAATAATCCCTTGCCGATTTGTCCCACAATTTGGCCTTCAACTTCTACTTTTGCTTGTGTCACACGCTGAATTAACGCAATCATTTTACTTCCTCTAAATTTGTTTGATTCGTTGACCGCACTTCTGCAAGCACTGCGGCTAATTGCGCACCCAATAACACTACTGTCCAGCTGATTTGAATCCACAATAACATGATTGGCAGCGTCGCCATGGCACCATAAATTAATTGATAAGACGGGAAGGTGGCGATGTACCAAGTAAAGGCTTGTTTTCCTAAGGTAAAGAAAATTGCCGCAATTAATGCGCCTGCTGCAGAGTGTTTGATGCTCACTTTCTTATTTGGCACGACCATATAAATGAGCGTGAAGATAAACCAAGTAGAAAGAAATGGCACAAAACTGAGGAGTTTTAAGCCAAAAGAGAGCGTTTCCGATTGCTCGAACATGGCTTTAACATAGGAACTTGCCGCAATGCTAGTACCGATTAAAAGCGGACCGAGCGTTAAAATGAGCCAATAAATAGCAAATGACGTAAAAATTGGGCGATTACTGGTGTCTTTCCAAATGCCATTGAGTGTACGGTCAATGGAGTTAATCAGCATTAATGCCACTAAAATCAAACTCACAATCCCCACGGCGCTCATTTTCTTTGAATTATAGACGAATTCATCAATATATTGTCCCACAACATCACTCGCGGAAGGAGCGAAATTGGTGAAGATGAATTCTTTCAATGCACCAGTGACTTCGTTAAAAACGGGAAAAGCAGAGAAAATTGAAAACACCACCATAATTAATGGCACAATCGCGAGCATGGTGCTGTAGGTGAGTGAACCGGCAGCTTGCGTTAATTTGTTTTCTTGAGAACGCTGCCAGAATAATGCGAGAAAAGACGTTAAGGTCATTAGAGCAAGCCTCCGCAACAATGTTTAAATTTCTTCCCTGAACCACAAACACAAGGTTGTTTATTACTTGGGAGTGGCACAGTGGGATCAACAAAATACCAACGACCATCGATTTTTGCAAAAAGTGAATATTCGTGATGCACTTGCGGCTGTTCGCTGCCTTGAAAATGTGCTTTAAATTCAACCGCACTTTGTGTTTTGGTTAAGGTTTCTGCTTTGACAATGTCTAAACCAAGCCATTGCGTTTCATCAGCCCAATCTTGCAGGGCTTTTTCATCTAATAAGGTTTGTTGGCTTGGTACCGTGGTTTGCACAATATAGGGAATATTTTTGAGCACAAACGCTGAATAGCGGGAACGCATAAGTTGTTCCGCTGTTTCTGGAAACATATTGCCTGTATGAAAGCGTCTGCAACAATCTTCGTAAGAAAGCGAAGATTGGCATGGGCAAAGTGCGGTCGTTTTAGCCGACATTTTTAGCCGCCTGTTGTAAATTATGTAATTGTGAATTGATCGAACGTTTAAACGCAGGCGCTAATTCTTCAATGGCTAAGGCTTCTTCTAGTTCTACAATACTTGAAGGCGAGGAGAGTTGCGTATTTAGACGACGAATTGTCCATTCTGGATAAGGACGGTGTTGCAAGATGAGTTCATCACCTTGATGAATTTCCCCTTCTTCAATCACACGCACATACCAACCTGTCCAACCGGACTGACGAATTACCTCTCTTGTATTCTCATTCTTGGTATTATGAGATAAACGTTCGCAAGGTTTACGTGGTTGAGACACTTCTAAAAGCGTGGTGCCAATTTTGTAACGATCGCCTATACAGACATTATCTTCATGTAAGCCGGATACCACAAAGTTTTCACCGTAAATCGCGTTGCCGTGAAAATCAAACTTTTCACCAAGTAGCTCATTTAAAGCGTCGAAAGACACATCAGACATAAAAAACAAGGCTTTGTCAACACCACCATGATGGGCTTTTAAACCCACATCGTTACCTTCTGCACCCAGTGTGTGCACTTTTACCATCGGTACCGGTTTTTTACGGATGGCACTTTCATATGAGCTACCATCAGGGAATGTTAAGGTTTCTATCAATCCTGTTTTAATAATAAGAATGTTGGCGTTTGACATCTATTTTTCCTGCTTTGAGTTAGTTTTGAGAAATTATACCGTAAAATCACTTAAATTTTGACCGCACTTCGTTTTTTCCTTATTATTCGTTTAAATAAAACCAACAAAACAAAGGAATCTTTATGCAATATTCTCTCGCGCGTACCGAACAAGGTCAAACCCTTGGTATTACCGCAAAAATGGCAAACCGTCATGGTCTGATCGCTGGGGCGACAGGGACGGGGAAAACCGTGACATTACGTAAAATGGCGGAAGCGTTCAGTGATGATGGCGTGTCAGTCTTTTTAGTGGATGTAAAAGGCGATTTGTCCGGTTTAGTCAAAGCGGGCACATTCAGTGGCAAAGTGGCAGAACGCATTGAGCAATTTGATTTAGGTGGCGAGAGTTATTTAAATGGCTATCCTGTGTCATTTTGGGACGTATTTGGTGAAACCGGTATTCCGCTTCGTACCACAATTTCTGAAATGGGACCATTATTACTTTCCCGTTTATTAAATTTAAACGCAACTCAAGAAGGCTTATTAAACCTCGTATTCCGTGTGGCAGATGACAAAGGCTTGTTACTTATCGACTTAAAAGATTTACGTGCAATGCTTAAATTTGTAGCGGAGAATGCAAAAACCTTCCAAGTAGAATACGGTAATGTTTCAGCCGCAAGTGTGGGTGCGATTCAGCGTGCTTTACTGACCCTTGAAAATGAAGGGGCGACCAATCTTTTTGGTGAACCTGCATTAAATCTTGAAGATTGGTTACAAACCCGTGATGGTCGTGGTGTGATCAATGTTTTAAATTCTGAAAAATTAATTAATTCCCCAAGAATGTATAGCGCATTCTTGCTTTGGTTGATGTCTGAATTATTTGAGCAATTACCAGAAGTCGGCGATCCAGATAAACCAAAATTTGTGATGTTCTTCGATGAAGCACACTTACTCTTTGATGGCGCACCAAGTGTGTTGGTGGACAAAGTGGAACAAGTGGTTCGTTTGATTCGTTCTAAAGGTATAGGGATTTATTTTGTGACCCAAAACCCATTAGATTTACCGGATACCGTGTTAGGCCAATTGGGTAACCGTGTACAACATGCGTTACGTGCTTTTACACCACGTGATCAAAAAGCAGTGAAATCCGCAGCAGAAACATTTCGTTCTAACCCTGCTGTCAATGTGGTGGAAACCATTTCAACTTTAGGTGTGGGCCAAGCATTGATTTCATTCTTAGATGAAAAAGGTATGCCAACGCCTGTTGAAGTGGCTTATGTTTACCCGCCGAAAAGCCAACTAGCACCGATTACTGAAGAAGAGCGAGCAGCGTGGGTGAAAGACGATGAACTTTATGCCTTCTATAAAGATTATGTGGATAATGAATCCGCTTTCGAAGTATTAAATGCGCAAGCGGATTTAGCGGCAGTACAACAAAAACAAGCCGAACAAGCGCAACAAGAGGAAGAAAGCGGTTTATTTGGTAGCTTAAGCCGTATGATTTTTGGAACACAAAAACGCGGGGATAAACTTTCTCCGACAGAACAAATTGTGAATAGCGTGGCAAAATCAGTGGGCCGCAATATTCGTAATGAAGTGACCAAACAAATCATGCGTGGTATCTTAGGCGCATTGAAAAAATAACGAAAATTTGACCGCACTTTGCGGCAAGAATGAAAAAGGAGATTGTTATGTCTGATGTATTTCACTTAAACCTGACTAAAGCACAACTGAAAGGTGCCACATTAGCTATCGTACCAGGCGATCCTGCACGTAGCGAACGTATTGCTAAAAAACTTGATAATCCTGAGTTTCTTGCAAGTACCCGTGAATACACGTCTTGGTTGGGCTATTTAAATGGTCAACCGGTGGTGGTGTGTTCAACCGGTATTGGTGGCCCTTCTACGTCTATCTGTGTGGAAGAGCTGGCTCAGCTTGGCGTGCGTACATTCTTACGTATTGGTACAACAGGCGCGATTCAACCACATATCAATGTAGGTGATGTTCTTGTTACAACGGGCGCAGTCCGCCTTGATGGTGCAAGCCGTCACTTTGCCCCAATTGAATATCCAGCAGTGGCAAATTTTGAATGTACTACGGCACTTTTCAATGCAGCTAAAGAAAAAGGCATTGAGCCATTTGTAGGAATTACAGCTTCTTCAGATACCTTCTATCCAGGTCAAGAACGTTATGATACCTACAGCGGCAAAGTGTATCGTGATTACCAAGGCTTGTTAAAACAATGGCAAGATCTCAATGTGATGAACTATGAGATGGAGTCAGCTACATTGTTTACGATGTGTAATGCCCTTGGCTTACGAGCAGGTATGGTAGCTGGTGTGATTGTAAACCGAACACAACAAGAAATTCCAAATGAAGCCACCATGAAAGATACGGAAGACAAAGCAGTATCAGTGGTAGTGGAAGCAGCAAGAAAATTGTTAGCGTAAAACTCAGATAAAAAGAACCGCACTTTTTTAGAAGTGCGGTTTATTTTTTAACTATTTTTTCGAGCAAAAGCGGCGGCTTCGGCGATTAATTGGTCATCAGGTCGAATGCCTGTGTAGAGCTCAAATTGTTCAACGGCTTGTAGCACAATCACTTCAGCACCAGAAATCGTTTGTTTACCTTGCTGTTGAGCAAATTGGATAAACGGTGTTTCAGCAGGAATCGCCACTACATCAAAAGCGGTTTGAGCTTGTTGAATAAGATTTTCAGGAAAGGCGAGATCAAATTCTTCTTTTCCACCTTTCATCCCAATTGGTGTAACGTTGACTAAAATGTCTGCTGATTGATTGGCTAAAGATGGGATATATTCATAGCCATAAAGTGCGGCTAAATTTTTACCTGTTTTTTCATTTCGAGCAAAAATCTTAAGATGCTCAAATTCACTGTTTTTAAAGGCTGCAACGACGGCTTTAGCCATACCACCACTGCCTCGTACAATTACGCGACTCTTTTTATCTAATTGATATTCTTTGATAAGTTTAACAATGGCAATATAGTCGGTGTTGTAAGCACGAAGAAAACCTTGCTCATTCACAATGGTATTCACAGACTGAATGGCTTGTGCAGAAGGGGAGATTTCATCTAAAAATGGCATGCAGCTTTCTTTGAAAGGCATCGAAACGGCACAACCTCGAATACCAAGTGCACGAATACCTTTGACTGCACTTTCAATATCTGTGGTGGTAAAGGCTTTATAGATAAAATTAAGCCCGAGTTTTTGATACAGATAGTTATGGAATGTTGTGCCAAAATTGCCCGGCCTGCCAGAAAGGGACATACAAAGTTGGGTGTCTTTGTTAATCATATCGATTCCTTAAATATTTAGATTTATATCATCATCGATAAAATATTGATTCATTTCAAATGCTGGTTTTGCCGCTTTGTCTTTGCCGACAATACGAGCAGGCACACCTGCAGCGGTGGCATATTCCGGCACAGGTTGAAGTACAACAGAATTGGCGCCGATTTTGGCATATTTGCCCACTTCGATATTGCCGAGAATTTTTGCGCCCGCTCCAATCATTACGCCTTCTCGTACTTTTGGATGGCGATCGCCGGATTCTTTACCTGTACCACCAAGGGTGACGCCTTGCAAGATAGACACATCATTTTCAATTACCGAGGTTTCGCCCACGACAATACCGGTGGCATGGTCAAACATAATGCCGTGTCCAATTTTTGCCGCAGGGTGAATATCTACATCGAAAGCCACTGAAATCTGATTTTGTAAATAAAGTGCGAGTGCTTTTCGATTTTGGTTCCACAAATAATGGGTAATGCGATAGCTCTGAATAGCGTGAAAACCTTTTAGGTAAAGCAATGGGGTAGACCATAATTCCACGGCAGGATCGCGGTGGCGTACGGCTTTAATATCACAAGCAGCACAGTCAATGATATTGGGCTCGGCCTGATAGGCTTCTTCAATAATTTCACGTAGCGAAATTGCCGGCATGATCGGGTTAGCCAGTTTATTTGCAAGTAAATAACTCAAGGCACTGCCAAGATTTTGATGTTTTAAAATAGTGGAATGAAAAAAGCTTGCGAGCATTGGTTCGCATTCTGCTAATTCTTTTGCCTCTTGGCGAATGTGTTGCCATACTTCTAACGTCATTTTTTCTCCTTATTCGCCTTTTCGTTCACGACCCAATAAGCTCAGTGCGACTTCTTGTGCACTTTTACCACAAAAGAGCATTTGGTAAATTTGTTCTGTAATCGGCATTTCCACGCCTTGTCGTTGGGCTAATAAATAAGTTTCTTTGGTGTTATAAAACCCTTCCACCACTTGACCAATTTCATCCATGGCTTGTTGGCTATCAGTTCCTTTACCAAGCATTAAACCAAATCGACGGTTACGGGATTGGTTATCGGTACAAGTGAGCACTAAATCACCTAAACCAGACATGCCCATAAAGGTTTGCGTATTCGCTCCCATGGATACGCCTAAGCGAGTAATTTCCGCAATCCCACGGGTAATCAATGCAGTTCTGGCATTGGCACCAAATCCCATACCATCTGAAATGCCCGCACCAATTGCAATAACATTTTTAATGGCACCACCTAATTGAACGCCAATCATATCTTGGTTTACATACACCCGGAAATGCTGACTGCAATGAATCCGCGCTTGAAATTCTAAGGCAAACTTTTCATTACAAGAGGCAAGGGTAATCGCCGTAGGTAAACCTTGAGCCAGTTCTTTCGCGAAAGTGGGACCAGAAAGTACAGCTGTCGGAATTGCTTTACCTAAGGTTTCTTCCACCACTTCTTGTAGTAATCGGCCGGTGTTGCGCTCTAATCCTTTAGTTGCCCAAATTAAACGATGATAAGGTTTTAAGTGCGGTCGAATTTTTAAGAGAATTTCGCCGAAAGCATGGCTTGGCACCACAATTAAAATATCTTTCGATTGCTCAAGTGCAGTTTTCAAATCTAATTCTAAATGCAAACTTTCTGGAAATTCAATATCAGGCAGAAAACGGCGATTTTGACGTTCCTGTTGCATTTGATGAATATGATCGGGATTGTGCCCCCAAAGATAGGTTGGAGAGCCATTGCGAGAAAATGAGATAGCGAGTGCTGTTCCATAAGAACCGCAACCAAGAATGGTAATTGGAGATTGGGATGCGTTCATTTCAATCACCTTTAAAATAAAAGGGCAGACGGTATCGCCTGCCCTTATCACAATTAATGTTGGGTTTCTTTATTTTCTTCCGCTTCGGCTGCAGCTTGCTGCTTGTTCATGTAATCAATGAACAATGCATCAAAGTTTACCGGAGAAAGATTTAATGCCGGGAATGTACCGCGATTTACTAAGTTAGAAATCAATTCACGTGCATAGGGGAAAAGCATATTTGGGCATTGAGATGTTAAGCAGTGTGCCATTTGAACATCTTCTAAACCGCTGATTGTAAATACACCAGATTGTTTCACTTCACAAATAAACGCCACATCACCAGAATCTTCCATAGTGGTTTCCACGTTAATGTTTAACGTCACTTCGTATAAATCTTCACCCACTTGAACGGCTTCAGTGCTTAAGTCGAAGCCGAGTTTTGGTTTCCATTCTTGGTGGAAAATATGAGGAAGATTTGGCGCTTCAAAAGAAACATCTTTTACATAAATACGTTGAATTTGAAGTACGGCTTCTTGTTGCTCTTCAGCGGTTACTTCAGGTTGTTGATTTTGTTCAGACATAGAGGATCCTTACTTATGTTTTTTTACTAATGGTAAATTTGCACCCGCCCAAGCCGCTAAACCATCTTTTAACACATAAACTTTTTCAAAGCCTTGTTTGGTTAAAAGTTCTGCGGACGTAGCAGAAGAAACACCGTTAACATCTACAATGATAAGCGGTTTTTCTTTGTGATGTTCAATTTTGCCTACATTTTGATTTTTAATTTCAGTTGGAAGCAAGTTTACGCTACCAATGATATGGCCGCGTTGGAATTCATCAATAGGACGTAAATCAATCACCACGGCTTCTTCATCGTTCATTAAGCGAACCGCTTCAGGGTTGGTGATGACGCGATATTTTTGTGTCGCACTTTTAAAAAAGGTGAAAAGTGTCATAAAAAGGACAGCAAACCATGCGATCGTTAAAAAAGTGTGTTTTTGAGCAAATTCAATTGCTTGAGGCATAAATTCTTGCATGTTGTTCTCAACTTAATTTTTGATAATGAATAAGAGTTTATCTTCACATGAAATAAAGGCTTAAGTATAACCGCACTTTGGTTATCTTTCAAAAAAATTCTGAAGGAAACGTGGGGTTGGCGAAAGCTTATACAATCAAATAGCTAAAAATATGATCGGGATCATAAATCTATTATCTTAGTGTTTATTCTACGTCTAATTAAGTAGAGAATAGCCAAGTTTAGATTATTTAACGTAAAAGGAGACAAGTATGAAATTAAAAAAATTAACGGCACTTATGATGCTCGGATTCGGTTTTTCGGTCGCACAAGCTGCGGAATTACCTAATATTACAATTTTAGCAACGGGCGGCACGATTGCCGGAAGTGGTGAAACTGCCGTTTCTTCTGCTTATAAAGCAGGGCAACTCAATGTTGAAGCGTTAATTGATGCCGTGCCTGAAATTAAGCAATTAGCCAATGTGAAAGGTGAACAAATTGTGAAAATTGGTTCACAAGATATGAGCGATGATGTGTGGTTAAAATTAGCGAAAGCGATTAATGCACAATGTAAAGATACTGATGGTTTCGTGATTACTCATGGTACCGATACCATGGAAGAAACCGCTTATTTCTTAGATCTTACCGCAAAATGTGAAAAACCAATTGTATTAGTGGGTGCAATGCGTCCTGCGACAGAAAAAAGTGCAGATGGTCCGTTAAATCTTTATAACGCCGTCGTGGTGGCAACGGATAAAAAATCATCTGGTCGTGGTGTGCTAGTGGCGATGAATGGTGAAGTACTAGGTGCGCGCGATGTGACCAAAATGAGTACCACTGCAGTGCAAACATTCCATTCACCAAACTATGGTACCTTGGGTTATATCCATAACAGTAAAGTGGATTATGAACGTTCACCTGAAAGCAAACACACCGTGAATACACCATTTAACGTAGATAAATTAGACAGCTTGCCGAAAGTAGGCATTATATATGCTTATTCTAATGCACCAATTGAGCCGTTAAATTCATTATTGGATGCGGGCTATCAAGGTATTGTTTCAGCGGGTGTGGGTAATGGTAACGTGAATGCCGCACACTTAGAACGTTTAGAAAAAGCGGCGAAAGATGGCGTTGTGGTGGTACGTTCATCTCGTGTGCCAACCGGTTACACCACGCGTGATGCTGAAGTGGATGATTCTAAGTATGGTTTTGTGGCTTCAGGTACATTGAATCCACAAAAAGCACGTGTGTTATTGCAATTAGCCTTAACACAAACAAAAGATCCAAAAGTGATTCAACAATACTTTGAGGATTTCTAAGAAAGCCATTGAAAGTGCGGTCAGAATTTGAATCAAATTTTAACCGCACTTTCGGATAAAATAGACTAATCCAATTAATAAATATAGATAATGCACTAGTTTGTTGTTAATATATGTTCCGGAATTATTTTTAAAATTAATATGGAGAAAATATTATGATTTGGGCTCAACTTTTAGTCGTCCTACTCTTTATTTACCTAGGGGCTAGATTAGGCGGTATTGGTATCGGTTTCATGGGTGGTATGGGTGTTGTTGCACTTTCACTACTTGGCTTAAAACCGGGCGCCATTCCGTTTGATGTAATTTCAGTTATCATGTCTGTAATCATGGCGATTGCGGCAATGCAAGTTGCGGGTGGTATGGATTTCTTAGTAAAAATGGCTGAAAAAATCCTACGTAAAAATCCAAAATACATCACTTTCCTTGCGCCAACGGTGACTTATTTTATGACTGTACTTGCAGGTACTGGTCACACAGCGTTCTCAACACTTCCAGTGATTGCTGAAGTGGCAAAAGAACAAGGCATTCGTCCTTCACGTCCACTTTCTATTGCGGTTATCGCTTCACAAATTGCGATTACAGCGTCTCCAATTTCTGCTGCGGTGGTATTCCTTTCTGCTGAATTAGAGAAAAACTTTGGTTTAAGTTACTTACAATTATTAGGTATTTGGATCCCAACTACTTACGCAGCATGTATGATTACTGCGGTGATTTGTAACTTCCTTGGTAAAGATTTGAAAAATGATGAAATTTACCAAGATCGTCTCGCGAAAGGTTTAATTACTATGCGTGGTGAAATGCAAATTGAGATCAAACCTTATGCAAAACGCTCTGTTGCAATTTTCCTTATCGCAATTTTAGTGGTCATGCTTTATGCCACTGCAATCAGTAAAACAGTTGGTTTAATTCAAAATCCAATTCTTTCTCGTGATAACGCCATTATCTCTTTCATGCTTGCGACTGCAGCCATTATCACTATGGCATGTAAAGTGGATACTGCAAAAATTACTAATGCGGCAACTTTTAAATCCGGTATGTCTGCGGTAATTTGTGTGCTTGGTGTAGCATGGTTAGGTAATACTTTCGTTGAAGGCCATATCGATCAAATTAAAGCGGTATCAGCTGAGTTCTTACAACAATACCCTTGGAGTTTAGCGGTAATCTTGTTCTTCGCAAGTACCTTACTTTACTCACAAGCTGCAACTGCAAAAGCATTATATCCAACTGCAATTTTATTAGGCGTTTCACCGGAAGCCGCGATTGCAGCATTTGCCGCAGTATCAGCATTATTCATTCTTCCTACTTACCCAACCTTAATTGCGGCAGTAGAAATGGATGACACCGGTTCAACTCGTATCGGTAAATACGTATTTAACCACCCATTCTTAGTGCCTGGTGTGATTGCAATTGCTTTATCTGTTTTATTCGGTTTCTTAATGGCAGGTGCAGTTTTATAATCTCCCATTAAGCTAACATAAATGAAAACCATCTTGTCTGCGGATAAGATGGTTTTTTAATGGGGAACTTCTTCTCACTGTGATACTCTAAAGGGCAACCTATTTTTATATAAGGAAAACCAATGAAGTTATTTAAAATCCTTTTTGCTGCATTAATTGCTTATGTGCCAACAGCATGGTCTGCGGTGGATTATAATATTAAATACAGTTCTAATTATGTCATGCCTGCGTACGTGCATTTTAAGGCTGATGGTTCACAGTATTCAGTCAATGCAAAAATTAATATCCCGTTATACAACATTGTGTTTACTTCTCGTGGTTCACAAACTGCGAGTCAATTTAAAATGGTGAATTATCAAGATGTGCGTAATGGTAAGCCTTATGCCATTTCTAAAATTTCACCAACAACCATTGAATACGGTAAAGTGAAAAATGGGTTAGAAACCGAACCGTTAACATTACCGACTTTTGACTTATTCACCATGGCATTTCAGTTGAGCTATTACGATAAATTGCCAACCAGTTTCCAAATCACAAATGGTAAAAAACTTTACCCAATGGAAAATGTGAATGTGAAGAAAGTGGAAAAACAGATCCAATATAACAAGCAAACTGTCACTGAAATCACTTATTCATTTAAAACAGGTAATAAGGATATTATGGTGAAGAAATTCTCAGGTGAACAATTTCCACGTTATATCAAATACACCAGAGATGGTGATGATTATGAGTTAGAGTTTGATGAGTTTGTTAAATAACATCAGATGAGAAAAAGAAGCCACGCTAGATTGCGTGGCTTTTTATTTTATTGCTTAGTGTGCATACATAAATACTTGAACGAGAAGAAGTATCGATGAGATAACAAATTGACAGCCCACGATTGGCATGACAAATTTCAGCCATTTATTGAATGGAATACCAAGCATTTGTAGCGTGACAAGGACCAATCCTGTTGGCGCAAGGAATAACATAATATATTGTCCCCAGTTGTAAGCCGATACGACGATATCTCTTGGAATGCCAACAGTATCAGCCAGAGGTGCCATAATTGGCATAGCGAGTACGGCAAGGCCTGAAGAGGAAGGTACAACCAGCCCTAAGAAGATGAAGATAAGGAGCTGACCAATAATAAAGACGCCGCCATTCATTCCATCGACAAGATGTGTCATATAATCGAGAATGGTGTCAGAAATCATCCCTTGTTCCAGAATAATATTGACTGCTCGAGCGAGTCCGATAATCAATGCTACACCGACTAATTCAGAAGCTCCATGAGTAAAGCCATTTACGACATCTTTTTCAGGCAATCCACTGATAAACATAATAATGATGGTAATGGCTAGGAAGGAAGCCGCCATTTGAGGAAACCACCAGCCCCCAAACATAACACCCCATACCATGAGAGGAAAGGCGGCGCTAAATAGAATCAGAATCAGTTTTCTTCTAAAGGTAAATTCAACGGTTGCATTGGGATCGATATCTTTCATATAGAGATCATAGAAGGCTTGGCGATCGTCATAGGTATAAGAAAATTCAGGATTAGCACGCAGTTTTTTACAATACCAATACATGTAAGCAATCACACACGCACCACCAAGAATCAGACCCAGTGTACGAAATCCCATTCCTTCCGTGAATGGAATCCCTGCCGCATTTGAAGCGATGACAACGGAGAAGGGATTGATTGTTGAGAAGGCAGTGCCCATCGATGCTGCGAGGAATATGGCGCCAACACAGACAATCGAATCATAGCCTAAGGCTAAAAAGACAGGAACAAGAATTGGGTAGAAGGCTACCGCTTCTTCCTCAATACCACAAGCCGTACCGCCTAACAGCATTAACACACAGACAGCAAAGACAACGGAGAATTCATTTCCTTTCGTTTTTTTGGTGAGAGACATTAATCCGGCATTGAATGCTCCTGTTTTGTTTATGACACCAATCATTCCACCGAGTATGAAGATAAAAATCATAATATCCGCGACTTCAATGGTGCCATCCACCATGGCGTGAATCATATCGGTAATGCCTTTTTTGTGTTGTTCAATGCGTTGATAGGTATTGGGGATAGCAATCGGCTTTTTGATAATGCCGTTGGTGAAATTAGAAAGTTGAATTTTGATATTGAGTTGATTAAGGGTTTGTTCTGTTGCTGGATAGCTTTGATCGGGAATTCCGTGAGTTTTGACAATAAAATGATGTTCGGTGGTGTCGTAGGAAAGTTTAGAGTAGGACCCTGAGGGAATAAGCCAAGTAAGACCAATAGCAATAAGAAGAATAATAAAGAGAATGCTAAATGCGGAAGGGAATTTCATCTTTTTCTTTGATGCTTCCATTATGGAGAACTCCTTGTGTTCGGATTAGTGAATAAGCCGAGCGCGTATTCTACACAAAACGAGCAAAAAAGCAAAGAGTGATTTTTGAAAGAATGCAATAATATCAGTGTGGGCAATCGTTTACCTGAATTAAATTCTATGTAGTGGGATTTAATTTAAAATTGATTTGTTCAGAAAAATTAGAGGTGTATAGCATTTGATTATTGCGCCTTTATGATTTTTGATTGTAGTTCTTAAAAAAGTACCAAATAGCAAATGCAATGATTGCCACAATCCAATATACCGTAATGTATCCCCATGTACTGATCAATCTGAGTGAAATAAAACCAGCTAAATATGCTCCTAGTAATGCAACAGAAAATTGTAGTGAACTATCCAATGTGGCATAGGCTTTAGATGAATAATCAAGGATAATAGCCAGCAAGCATGGCACAAGCAATGCGTAAGTAATGCTTAATAATAAGATTGGTACGGCGATAAGATAAGGAAAATCTGTGCCGACATATTCAAATAGAATAAATAAGCAGAAGGCAAAAATTTGGCTAAGTAATACCCATTGGCTGACGGAAACCCGAGAGTATTTTTTGAGTAATATACCGCTTAGGGGGGGTAAATGCGATGGCACAAAGTGGTTCAAATACGGAAAGCAATAAACCAATGTGTTGGCTACTCCAGCCTAAGGCATTTAGGCGTGGGATGAAACTGCTGACCACCATACCACTGGGAATAAACACCAGCAACAATAATATCGGCCAGCTGAGCGGAATATGAGGTTGTCGCCAAAAGTGAAAAAAACGCGTAAATAAAAAACGCAATTGGTTATTTTGCGCTTCAGTGGTGGTTATAGGTTCAGGGTATAAGCTGATTTGCAGGATAAGTAGTAGTGCAAAAATACCCATTAAATCCACCGCACTTTGCCAGCCGTAATGATGATAAATTAACAATACCAATCCGCCAGCATTTTGCCAATACGTCCGGCAATAACCTGAATGACACCGCCAAAGCCACGTTGTTCAAAAGGCAGGATGGCACAGGTTAATCCTAGCGTTGCACAACCGAAAAATAGACTGCTTAGGTTCAATAGCACACATGCCACCATAAGCAGTATAAAATCCCGTTGCAGTTGGATGAAATGCAACATAAATAGGGCAATAAAAATGATTAACGAGGAAAGGCATAGCCAGCCGCGAAATTGCCCGATACGCTTGAGACGATAGCGTTCAATTAACGGTGAAACGATGAATTTCGCCATTTCCATCCCACCAAGTAAATAGAACCAACTAAGCTGTTTAAGATCGAATCCCAGCTCTTTTAACATGGTGATGAGACCAATCATATAAAACGCCACTACGCAGAATTTAAAGCCGGCAGTCGTGGCAAGGATCGCCCAATCCTGTTTATTGAGTGATGTTGCCTTGTTGGCATTGCCAAAACGCTGCATAACGTCCTTTTTGTTCTAAGAGTGTTTGATGCGTGACTACTTCGGCGCGCACACTTACGAACGTACCGACAAACCACGCGGCGAATTCTTCCACACCAACTGGACAGGTCGCGGCGGCAACACCGCATCCACCACGTATGATGTCTAAGTAAAAAACGTGCGATAAACCGACCGCACTTTGATCTGCACCTTACACATTGACGCTGGATCAAGCTGTGTAATGTGCAGATTTTTTCACGGTGAGTTTCGGATTTATCTTAAAAAGCGTATGGAGCCATTTGTGAATTGGCATGCTAGTAAATACTTAATAGAGAAAATTTATTAAAAAAATATTTAATTCGTTGCTATACTCATGGTCTCTTACTCACGATAAATAGGATGATTTATGAAAAAATTACTCAGTATTTTATTACCATCACTTGTTTTAATCGGTTGTTCATCAAGCAATACTTCCGATTCCAATAAATCCATGACGCCGAAAACGGAAAAAGAAGAATTTTTGGCTGCATTTGAGAATTGCAAAGCGAAACTAGGTGGAAAGATCATGAATAAAGATATTCCAATGCTTGATGCTTGTATGGCTGAACATGGTTTTAAGAGAGTAGAAGAGACGCAGAAAGTTGCGCCTGAGCCGAAAACAGTAAAAAAGAACAAAAAAACACTCAATGTAAATTAATGTAAAGTCCATTGTGTGGTATTGATTTAATTGTTGCTTTTTGTGTTTTGAAATGCTAGCATTTAGATCGAAAGGCTTTATGTAGCCTTTTGTATACAAAAGGGGTTACCAGCGATAAGCTTGTTAACCATAAAGTTATAATAACCAATTTTATAAAGGTTAAAAACATGAAAAACAACAAACTTGTTAAATTTAGTCTAACATTAATCTGTTCAGCTGTATTAGCAGCTTGTGGTTCAAGTGGCGGTAGCGATAATTCAGCCGCTCAACAACAAGCTCAACAACAAGCTCAACAACAAGCAAAAGCAGCAGCTGAGAAAGCAGCAGCAGAAAAAGCAGCAGCAGAAAAAGCAGCAGCAGAAAAAGCAGCAGCAGAAAAAGCAGCAGCAGAAAAAGCAGCAGCAGAAAAAGCAGCTCAAACAACTTCTAGCGAGTCTAACCCAGGTTACTTACTTTCTAAAAAGAACGCATCTGATTTCATCGTAAATAAAAATGGTGATAAAGTTGACTCTACTCAATCTGCTCCATTGCCAATGACTGTTCAAAATTTAGAGCCTCGTCTAGATACTATCGTTGTAGCTTACCCACACGAAGGTGCTGAGTCTAAAGCGATTGCTTATATTGAAGATTTCCAATTTGTTGGTAATGACAAACAAGATGGTAAATTTACTTTAACTGGCATTTATAACGACTCAATAGATCGTAGTACTACTGGTGGCACTCCACGTCCAGAAAGCCGTACTAAAACTGATACACAAGGTACAGAGTCTGGTGCTGCTTTAGTTTACGAAAAAGATCGTATTGCTTACTTTGACCGTGCAGACAGAAATGCTGAGGGTAAAGATACATTAGCTGAAGTTTACGGTTTAAGAACCAATTCCTATGAAGATGGTAAAGAATTAAAAGATACTGATGCAAATAACCTACCATTAGTAAAAGAAACTAATAAATTAGCTGCTCAACAAGATGGTCAATTACGTTTTGTTCAATATGGTCGTGTAACAACTAAATTACATGACCTTACTGAAAAAGATCTAAACGTATACAAAAAAGGTCTATTGGACGATAAAAACAGTAACGTAACAAGTAACGTTATTGGTTTTGCTAACTATGGTGAAGCAGGTACTGAAAACTCTTACTTCTATCGTGGTTTAAACAATACTACTGGTGAACAATTAGCTAAACTTTCTGGTGAGCTTGTATACCACGGTCACGCAGTAGCTTATGGCTTAAACAATGACTACCGTCCGGGTGAAGCTAATAAAACTGGCGCGCCAAATGCTATCGGTGTAGAAAAAGAAGTTGACGCACTAAAAAGTGGTTACCATGTTTTGGCTAAAGTTAACTTAGCAGATAAAAATGTTACTGGTTCTATCTATAACACTTGGAATAACGACAAAAAAGGTGACTACAATGTTGATTTAGTTAACTTTAATGGTAAGTTAGACAACTACGGTAACATCGCAGGTACTTCTGCATTAGCATACGAAGATGCAAATAAAGACGGTTCATTTAACGCAACTTTATTTGGTTCTCAAGCATCTGAGTTAGGTGGTAATGTTGCAGGTAGCAAAAATGCTGATACCACTGTAACACAATGGGGTGCGGTATTTGGTGCTAAGAAATATGAAGAAGCTGTATCAACACCAGAAAAAATTGTTAATAAACCTTGGGCGGCTCGTGCTGACGAAAATACTGCTGGTCAAGTAAAATAATTTCATTAATTTGAAATTTTAATTATAAAACAGCCCGCTTTGTCGTGGGCTGTTTTAGTTTTAAACGCTAAATTAGGAAAAAGATATGAAGCAACCTCTTCTTTATGGCATTGTTTTTTCATTGCTTATGCCACAATGTGTTGATGCCAATGAGCAGAATCAAAATGATCAAGCAAAACTTAATCAAGCCATTAAAACTGAGCAACAAACATTGCAAAAAGCGCTTTTGAATAAACAAAGTTTAGAAGAGTCAAATGTCAGTCGTAAGGATGATTACACTCGTTTTACGGGCAAATATTTAGTAGAACACCCAGAAATTTTAGAAAAAATTCTTGTAGAATCACTTATTAATACGAATAAGCAAGTACTTCCTACACTTATTGCTTTATATAAACGTGTGCCTAATAGAGATGAATCCCTACTTGAATGGGGAAATGCAATTCTGTTAACTGATACCAATTTAAATGATTCTGTATCAGAATATAGAAAGCTCCTGGCTAATTTTCCTGATAATAATTTTATTCGTTTTCAGTTAGCTCGAGTTTTATTTTTTAATCAGGAATTTGACGCGTCAAAGAATCAATTTGAGAAATTACGTGCTGCAGATAATGTATCGGCTCAAGATAGAGAAGTGTTTAACCAATTTATCTCAGCAATTAATGAAAAAAGCCAATGGACTTATTCTTTCGGTATTACTTATCTTAATGATAAAAATTTAAGTAACTCTGCAAAAGAGGGGACTATCGTTGTTTTACCTAATGGTCAAACAGCGGTTTATAACACACCTCGTCAGAAAGGGAATGGGGTAGGTATTTCTCTTGGTGCCAATAAACAATGGGCATTATCAGGCGGAAAATACATTGTGTTGAACACGGGAATGAATACTAAATATTATTGGAATAATAAAAATTATAATGATTTAACAGGTGTGTTTGGTCTTGGTTTAGGATATTCTGATGCTCGATTTAATATAGAAGTACAACCTTATGTTAATAAACGTTGGTATTCTGGTGGTGTGAATGGCTCAGAAAGTTTAAAACAATATTATGATACCTATGGTGTATCGCTTTCCACTTCCTATTGGTTAAATCAAAGCTTTAAGTATTCATTTTACTACGATTATGGATATGAGAAATATAAACAGGAAAATTATGCTACTCAATATCAAGGCGGTACGCATTTAATTAGTAATAGTTTGATGTATGTTCCTTCACCAACCCAATATTGGGCATTATCTTTAGATTTTATGACGAAAAATGCAAGAGATAAAAGTAATTCCTTCTTAAGAGAAGGTGCGCGCTTAAGCTGGGGACAAGAATGGCCTTTAGGTATTTCTACTAATACATCCTTTGGTATTGCAAAAAGAAATTATAAAGAAGCGTCTTTCTTAGGAAAACAAAAGAATAATGAATATAATGCTTCCATCTCCATTTGGAATAAAAAAATTCATTATGCTGGGTTCACGCCGCGCTTAACGTGGATTTATACTAAAACGAACAGTAATATTTCTCTATATACATATGATAAAAATCAAATGGTTATAGAAGCGACGAGAACATTCTAAAAGATAAAGTTTGAATTATCAGAGTAGATTTGTTTGATCTGCACCTTACACATTGGCGCTGAGTCAAGCTGTGTAAGGTGCAGATTTTTTTATGCGTATTTTGTCTGCCGTAGGGCGTGGAATCTATTCTGAAGCTCAGAATGCTTCTTTTCGGCATCCAAAAAAGCGCCATATTCCAACGGCAATGACGGTGGCGACGAGGTAAACTGTGAGATAACCAAAGGCATGCGCGAGGCGGAGGGAGATAAAGCCTGCTAGGTAGGCGCCGAAGAGGGCGACGGAGAATTGCAGTGCACTGTCCAGCGTGGCGTAAGTTTGAGTGGATTTGTCCATAATCATGGCGAGCAAGCACGGAACAAGTAATGCGTAAGTTATACTTAATAATAAGATTGGTACGGCGATAAGATAAGGAAAATTCGTGCCGACATATTCAAATAAAATGAATAAGCAGAAGGCAAAAATTTGGCTAAACAACACCCATTGAGTGACGGAAACCCGAGAGTATTTTTTGAGTAATATACCGCTTAGGGGGGTAAATGCGATGGCACAAAGTGGTTCAAATACGGAAAGCAATAAACCAATGTGTTGGCTACTCCAGCCTAAGGCATTTAGGCGTGGGATGAAACTGCTGACCACCATACCACTGGGAATAAACACCAGCAACAATAATATCGGCCAGCTGAGCGGAATATGAGGTTGTCGCCAAAAGTGAAAAAAACGCGTGAATAAAAAACGCAATTGGTTATTTTGCGGTTCAGTGGTGGTTATAGATTCAGAGTATAAGCTGATTTGCAGGATAAGTAGTAGTGCAAAAATACCCATTAAATCCACCGCACTTTGCCAGCCGTAATGATGATAAATTAACAATACCAATCCGCCACCAAGCATTTTGCCAATACGTCCGGCAATAACCTGAATCACGCCTCCAAAGCCACGTTGCTCAAAAGGCAGGATTGAACATGTTAACCCTAATGCCGCACAACCGAAAAATAAACTGCTTAGGTTCAATAGCACACACGCCACCATAAGCAGCGTAAAATCCCGTTGCGGTTGGATGAAATGCAACATAAATAGGGCAATAAAAATGATTAACGAGGAAAGGCATAGCCAGCCGCGAAATTGCCCGATACGCTTGAGACGATAGCGTTCAATTAACGGCGAAACGATGAATTTCGCCATTTCCATTCCACCAAGTAAATAGAACCAACTAAGTTGTTTAAGATCGAACCCAATCTCTTTTAACATGGTGATGAGGCCAATCATATAAAACGCCACTACGCAGAATTTAAAGCCGGCGGTCGTGGCAAGGAGCGCCCAATCCTGTTTAGTGAGTAATGTTGCCTTGTTGGCATTGCCAAAACGCTGCATAACGTCCTTTTTGTTCTAAGAGTGTTTGATGCGTGCCTTGTTCGGCAATGCTGCCGTTTTCCAACACATAAATGCAATGCGCACCCACAATGGTGGAAAGTCGGTGAGCAATAATCAACACGGTTTTGTCTTTAACCAACTGATCTAGCGCTTTTTGTACTGCTAGCTCATTGCGGGTATCCAACGATGCCGTCGGTTCGTCTAAAATGAGAATCGGCGCATCTTTTAAAATTGCGCGGGCAATAGCAAGTCTTTGCTTTTCACCACCGGAAAAATTACTCCCAATTTCATTAACTTGCGTTTGGTACCCTTGTGGTAATGCCTGAATAAAATCGTGGCATTGGGCAAGTTTACAGGCGTGAATCACTTCTTCATCAGTGGCATTGGGTTTTGCCATTCGGATGTTATTTAATACGCTGTCTTGGAATAAATACACGTCTTGAAACACCACAGAAATTAAGCGCATGAGCTGTTCTTGGCTAACATCCCGAATATCGATACCGCCGATCGTAATTCGTCCTGATTGCGGATCAGCGTAACGCAACAGCAAGCGGAGTAATGTTGTTTTACCACAACCGCTAGTGCCTACAAAGGCATTGAGGCTGTTAGGTTTTATGTCCAGATTAATGTCATTTAGGATGGTTTTTTCGGCATTGTAACCAAAACTGACATGCTCATAACGAATGAGATAATCTGTGGGTAATCTGCTTCCATGATTTTCCATCAATTCAGGTAATGCCATCAGTTTTTCAAATTTTTCACAGCTGATCACAAAAATTTCTAAGAGCGAAGACATTTGCACAAAGAAGTTCAATACATCTGAAATTCGTGCAATTAAAATCAGTACTGTGGCTAACAATACCCAATGAGCGCTACTAGAAATCACCCAAAATGTGCCAACAATTAATACGGCAATAAGACTTAATTGAATGCTTGAGGTAATAATCAAATTCGGACGTTCGCCTTTTTTTGTGCCAATGCGTTGAATGTTGGCCACATCTTCAATCACACGGTTGAAAATATGTTGTTTGTTGTCAGTCTGCCCCGTTGATTTCAGAATTTCCAAGCCTTGTACAAACTCAATGGTTTCGCCTTTAAGTCGCTGATTAGCTTCTGCCAAAATACTAAATCCACGACGGAAAGCTTTTCTCCTCCATAAATAAAGTGGCACGATAAGCGGAAAAATAATGAAGATCAGCAGCCCAAAGCGGTAATCAAAGAAACAAAGACAAAGGGCAGCAGACACTGGTGTTACGATGCCATAAATTAGAATACTGATTAAACTGAATGCGTAATTTGTGGCTTCATTAATACTTTGGATGGCAACGGCACTGAGTTCGCCTGCACGAAATCCACTGAGGACGGCAAGAGATACGCGGCGGAGTTTTTCGCCCAGTTGACGTCTTAATTGATATGTCGCCAAAAATGAATCGCCTTTAGTGTCATAATATTCCGCCCAAATGCGGAAAAGGAGGCTGGCGACTAAAAGCATGCCACATAAAATACTCCAAAAAATGACCGCACTTTGCCCTGCTTCAGTTTGTTCTAATGCCAGAAGCAGCGGATAAAGCAAGCCGATAGCCACGCCGAATAAAATTGCAGACAGTGCCGCAAAAGCGAGACAGCGTAAGAATGCGCTTTGTTGCTGTTGGGCGGCGGCAAATAAGGCGTGATAAGTTTGCCACAGGTTTTTTACACGTTGAGTTTCGGGATTAAAGTAAGATTGCATAACATTCTCTAATGTATCGTCCAAGATTTTGCCTGTTGATATTCCGCCCAAAGGGCTTGATAGGCAACATTGGTTTGCAACAAGGCTTGGTGATTGCCTTGAGCGATGATTTTTCCGTTCTCTAAATAAATAATTTGATCGGCTTGGGTAATGCTAGACAGGCGATGCGCTACCATGATCACTGTTTTATTTTGCATCAGCGCATGAAAGGCCTGCATTAAATCCGCCTCGTTTTTTGCATCGGAAAAGGCTGTGGGTTCGTCTAACAATAAAATCGGGCGATTTTGTAAAAAGGCTCGGGCTATACTGATGCGTTGTTTTTGTCCACCTGACAATAATTGTCCGCGTTCCCCCACTTTCGTTTGATATTGCTCCGGCAAGGTCATAATAAAGTCGTGAATACGGGCTTGTTTGGCGGCATTGATAATGGCTTCTTCCGTCATATTTTCTATGCCGTAAGCGATGTTTTCGGCAATAGAGCAAGAAAATAAGAAGTTATCCTGAAATACGACCGAACAATATTTCATGAGTTGATCCTGTTCCATATGACGAATATCCGCACCACCTAAGGTGATTTTTCCGCTATCGACATCCCAAAAGCGCAACAGCAAATTGAGCAAGGTAGTTTTGCCGGAGCCTGAAGTGCCAATAATCGCGGTAAAGCTATTTTGCGGCACAATAAAGTCAATATTTTTCAGCGTCGCTTTGTCGGCATCATAGCTGAAATTAACCTGTTCAAATTGAACAGCATACCCCTTCGGTGTTTGTAACGGCAAAAGTGCGGTGGCATTTTCCAACGTTTTTATTTCGTTAATGCGTTCAATGGCAGCGCGGGAGCGTTCCAACAAATGAAACAGCCCCATGTATGGATGCATGGTTTCAATTAAGCCGGCGGCTAACACTAAAAAGGCAAAAAAGCCAAAGGTGGAAAGCAGCGCAAGTGAGTGTAAATACACGCCTAACACGATCAAAAACAACATGATCGGCATTGGCGTAAAGAGCGAACGGGCAAGACGTGTTGGGGCGCCCACTTTGGCTAAAAAAGCGAAGATAACCTGATTAAAATTTTCCAATGCGGTGCTAAAACGGCTGTACGAACTTTGTCCCGCATCAAAGGTACGAATCGTGCTCATACCCTGAATATATTCAATAATCGCGCTATTGATTTGACTCACAGCAGCACCGTAATCACGATAATTCAATCGACTTTTTTGCATTAAACGTTGCAGAATCGTAAACAACACGACAAGGAAAATCACCACAGCCAATGCCATGGGCCAATTTAACCAAAACAATGCTGCTAATACAAAAATTGGTGTGGAATAAGCCTCCGCTTTAAGTGGCGGTGCATCGGCAACAAAAGTGTGCAATTCGTTTACGTCATCGCACAGCACTTTCGTTAAACCGCCAGACCCAATTTCATTGACTTTGCCTAACGATAATTGACTGATTTTTTTTGTAAGCTGTTGGCGTAGCATTTTTTCCAATTCAAAGGCCGCATAATGAGATTTGTCGTGCGCTTTAATTTTGCAGGTGTAATACAAAATGGACGTGAAAAGTAGCGCGAAAATCTGCCAATAAGGAAACGTAAGAAATTGGCTGACGGTGAACACAATGTGGATCATCAAAAGCCAAATCCCGATTTTTAAGCCTTGTGCGAAGGTTGCCAACCACATTGAGGCACGTAATTGCGCGGCAACAGGTTGGCAAATTTGTTGGTGCTGCTTACTCATTGCTTAGAATCTTAACTCGGTAGAAAGCCCAATTTGGCGTTCTGGTTGACGGGTAATGTCGCCTGAGCGCGGTACGAGTAAGATATCTTTGCGTGAGTTAAGCACGTTGTCGGCATAGAGCGTGATTTTGGCGTGCTTAAAGTCGTATGCTAAATAAACATCAAGTTGGTCATAATGTCCTACTTTACCATTGGCTAAGTTGTCGGCAGTGGAATAATAACTACTGTTGTAGCTGTAATTGGTACCAATCTCTAGATGGTCAAGAAGACGATAATTGGCCCCTACTTTTCCACTAAAACTTGGTGCACGAGCGAGTTTATTCCCTTCAATGCCGCTGTTTGGATAACGTTTGATATCGGTTTTTAACATCCCGATGCCCGCATTAAGTGCCAGTTTCTCCGTGGCCTGCCATTCGGTATTGATTTCCGCACCATAGGTAACGACCTTATCGGCATTGCGGATCACGATGGAATTTGGACCAAGGGTGAACGGTAACTGCATGTCTTTGTAGTCGTTATAGAATAGGTTGCTGTTAATGCGTAGGCGTTTATCTGTGGATGTCCAACGATGATAAAGTTCGTAGTTCCAGACATATTCAGCGTCATATTCATAGCTAGTGTAGGGCACACCGAAGGTCACCCCTGCACCACCCGGGTTGTAACCTTTGCCTACTTTAAAGCCTAAGCGTTGATCGTCGTTAATTTTCCATGCAATGTCTGCTTTTGGCAGGAAGACATTGTATTTCTTATCCCGGTTGATGGAAAACATCGCACTTTTGCCTTTACGCTGATGATGTTCCTGTTCATAGCGAGCAGAAAGCGTCAATTCAAACGGAATATCCGGCGTAAAGGTAATTTCACCAAAGGCCGCCTTGGTTTTCGTTTTATCATTAAAATTTGTCGTAATCGGCGTGCGAGCAATGCGTCCGTTGAGCATCGTAACACTTTCATCTTGTTTCGCATTGAAATAGAACAAACCGAATAAACCACGGTATTTTTCGCTTTCGTATTTTACAATGGGTTCAATTTGGAATTCATTGCCATCAACACGAGCCGGAACACCTCGACGATTTGGCGGCAATGCGGTGTTGAATGGCGAAGTTGTTTTTCTATCGTGAATAAAGTGGGTATAAACCAATTTATTTTCCCATTTCCAATGGTCTGAGAGTTGATAACCAATGTCCCAAATAGTGCTGGCAGAGCGTGTTTGGAATACCGGGCGTTCCGGCGTGTAACGTGGTGAATTAGGTTGTAATTCCGTTTCACTTTGTGGCGCTCTTGCGTTTAAATGATTGAACGTTAAACGGCTATAGAGATCCGGCAAGGCAGACGGGGTCCACAGTAATTTGGCGCGGGTATTGGTGGCTTTAAACCAACGTGGGTTACCAACGGGATCATAATGCGGTAAATCCACAGCCGTTTCTCGTTGTTGATGATCTACGCTTAAACGAAACGCTAATTCGTCTTTCACTACCGGGCCTGAAATCAGGGCTGCCGTTTGTGCCAATCGATGATTCCCCACATTTAATTTCGCGGCACCTTCCCATTCTTGCGTTGGGTCATTACTGGTCATGACCACCGCACCGGCAATAGCATTACGCCCTTGGGCATAGCTTTGCGCCCCACGATAGATTTCTACCTGTTTCATATCCCAAAGGGATTTTGTACCGAACGCCAGTTCGTTATAGCTGGAAGTTCTGCCATCAATTTGCATATTTAAACGTGGACGTGAACCTGCAAAAAATGCTACCGCACCTACTGCTGGACCGGAACCGTCAATGCCGCGCACTGTAGGTAAATCATTGCCCAAACCGGTGTCTAAAATATTTACATCGCGTTTTAATAATTGGGTAGCAGACAGTAAATTGGCTTCTTGTTTGAGTTGTTCGGCGGTTACCACAGAGGTGCTTGAACCGGTAGATGATTGACTACGCTCGAATTTTTCACCGATCACAGTGATTTCGTCTAGTACTGTGGTCTGTTGACTTTCTTCGGCATGGGTAGAAAAAGAGTAGGCACTCATCAGGCAAAGGCTAATGAGGCTGAGTCGTGGGGATAACTTGTTCATGGGTTCTCCTAGGCTTCATTTTAGTTTAAAGTTTACACTTTTTGCGTTAACTAATTAATAATGTAAACCTAACACAATCATAATACGAAAGTAAATAAGAATTTTTCTCAAATTTGACATTTGACAATTAAAGGCTTTCGGCTATGTTATTGCTACTTAAGGAGTTGGTTATGAAAAAAGATGTTTTATTAAAGCAAGTTGCGACGAAATTGTTTTATGAACAAGGCTGGATATTAACCTCTGTAGCAGAAATTTGTCGGGCAGCAGGGGTGAGTCGAGTAACATTTTATAAATATTTTCCTACTAAGCAGGCACTTGTGAAGTGTATCTTTGAAGAACAGAAAAATAAGATGCGAGAAGGTTTTGATAATTTGTTAGATACTCAATCAGATCTAAGTCAAATTATTACAAAAATTTTATCAATGCAGCAAGATTCTATGGAAACGTTATACTCAGTACCAGTCTTACATGATTTACATCATGAACAGGATAGAGAATTACGGGAGTTTTTTAAAGAAATGGAGGAAGAGAAGTATCAATACATGCATTATTTTTTTGGTACTTTACAAAAACGCAAGATTATCCGTGATGATTTCCCTACCATGTTAATTGATCTCTTTATTCAGAAAATAGATGAAATATTAAATTCTGCCAGCCTCCAATCCAACTATAAAGGAAGGGAGCAAAAGCTTTTTAAAGATGTATTACAACTTTTTATATGTGGTATTCGATATTGATAGATGATTGTTTTTATATTTATTTGTACTTAGTCTAAAAAGAAACACGGAATTAACCGTGTTTACTTTCAAAATTTGAAATATCCTTGGACATTTCATCCAACATTTCATAACGTTTTCGGTACATAGAACGTTTTTTACTGGCGATTTCTTCCAATGGTTTGCGGGCGCTTTCAAGCGGTAATTGCCAATATTGACCATTTAATTGCCCTTGGTTTTCTTGCCAGAATTCATCATAATTGAATAGGATTTTACTGCGAGCAGATAAACGGTATTTACCTTGTGAAGTGTGAGGGATACCGATTAATTCACATTGCCATTTTTCAGCTAACAAGCGGAAAACATTCATCAACATAAACATTGGACGAACACCGTGTAATTCTTTTGTGGCTTGTTTCACAGCTTCTTGCGCCTCTTCATAAGAAGGGCCTTGAATTGAGGCGATAAGTAATTTATTTGGCTTTAAGAAGGTGAAAGAAGCATCATAAATGCTACGCCCATCATTGTCTTTTAAGTTAATGGAAAAATAACCTTCAAAAGGGTCAATCTGGTTGATATTGAAATAGATACCAAGTTGATCCGTTAATTGTGCTAATAAAAGGGATTTTTCTTGTAGCAATTTCTTACAAAATTCAACGCCCATTTTTTCTTCAAGCATTAACAGATTATTGGTAATGGCATTGAGTCGATCTGTAGCAGAAAAACGTTTGTCACAATAGGTCGCAAGTAATGCATTAAAACGATATGGATTTTGTTGAAAAAGCGGAATCCAGGTTTGATGAGTATTTAAGAAATCAACCAGAGCATCACATTGTTTTTTAAATAAAAATTTGCGTCCGTAATAACGGGCTTTATCCCTTAATTGTTTTTTTAATGGATGATTACAAGAATCGGGTAGTAATTCTTGAAAGGTCGCGAAAGTAATAGTTTGTTTTGCTGTCATAGTGGATAAAGTGCGGTTATTTTTTCAAACGTTTTTATTGGGTAAAATCATGCTGATTTCTGACCGCACTTATTGTACCTGTATTCCATGGTTTTTCCAATTAAGCATCAATAAAGGTGGTTCTTTACTTGCCTATTTTTCGATTTCTCCTTAATATGCCAAATCCTACCTTGAATTTATGCAACTCATCCCCATATTCAATGAAATTATAGAATTGATGTAAGAGAGATAATTATGAACGCCAAAAGAACTCAACAACGTACACTTCCTGTATTGCCATTACGGGATGTCGTCGTTTTCCCTTATATGGTGATGCCACTTTTTGTTGGGCGCGCAAAATCCATTAGCGCCCTTGATGAAGCCATGAATGAGGGCAAACAATTATTATTGGTGTCACAAAAGCAAGCTGATTTAGAAGAACCTACCGTTGATGATGTATTCGATGTCGGGACGATTGCGAATATTATTCAATTATTAAAATTGCCAGACGGCACAGTGAAAGTGTTGGTAGAAGGGCAGCAGCGCGCGAAAATTAATCAATTAAATGATGGTGAAGACCATTTTTCAGCAGAAGTCACGCCGATTGAAACCACGTTTGGTGATGAAAAAGAATTAGATGTGGTGAAGGCAGCCGTTTTAAATGAATTTGAAAGCTATCTTCAACTTAATAAAAAAATCCCTGCAGACGTTTTAGGGGCATTACAACGCATTGATGATGCCGATCGTTTAGCAGATACCATGGCTGCGCATATTCCAGTGACCGTTCGTCATAAACAAAGCGTGTTAGAACTGGCAGATGTGCAAGAGCGTTTGGAATACTTGCTCGGCATGATGGAATCTGAAGCAGATATTCTTCAAGTTGAAAAACGCATCCGCGGCCGTGTGAAAAAACAAATGGAGAAAAGCCAGCGTAACTATTATCTTAGCGAACAAATTAAAGCGATTCGCAAAGAAATGGACGAAGGCGAAAGCGAAGATACCATTGATGAAGTTGAGCAACTTCGTCAAAAGGTTGAAGCTGCAGGTATGCCGGCAGATGTGCGCGAAAAAGTAGAGAGTGAGTTACAAAAACTTAAAATGATGTCAGCGATGTCTGCGGAAGCAACGGTGGTGCGTAGCTATGTTGAGTGGATGCTTCAAGTACCATGGCATAAACGTACTAAAGTGAAGAAAGATATCGCAAAAGCACAACAGGTTTTAGATGCAGATCACTATGGTTTAGAACGTGTAAAAGAACGCATTTTAGAATACCTTGCAGTGCAAGCACGTCTAAACAAAATCAAAGGTCCAATTCTTTGTTTAGTAGGGCCGCCAGGGGTGGGTAAAACCTCACTGGGTCAATCTATTGCCAATGCAACAGGTCGTAAATATGTGCGTATGGCATTAGGTGGGGTACGTGATGAAGCAGAAATCCGTGGTCACCGTAAAACTTATATTGGTGCATTACCGGGTAAATTGATTCAAAAAATGGCAAAAGTTGGCGTGAAAAACCCACTCTTCTTGCTTGATGAGATCGATAAAATGTCTTCGGATATGCGTGGTGATCCTGCGTCAGCCTTGTTAGAAGTGCTTGATCCAGAACAAAATACCACCTTCAATGATCACTATCTTGAAGTGGACTACGATTTGTCTGATGTGATGTTTGTGGCAACCTCAAACTCCATGAATATTCCTGGTCCATTGTTAGATCGTATGGAAGTCATTCGTCTTTCTGGTTATACCGAAGATGAGAAACTCAATATTGCGATGCAACATTTGTTACAAAAACAAATTGAACGTAATGGATTGAAAAAAGGCGAATTAACCATCGAAGAAAATGCCATTTTAGATATTATCCGTTATTACACCCGTGAAGCCGGTGTGCGTGGATTAGAGCGTGAGATTTCTAAAATCTGTCGTAAAGCGGTGAAGAATTTATTGGTCAATCCAAAAGTAAAATCCATTACCGTTAATTCAGACAACTTGCATGACTATCTTGGTGTGAAACGTTTTGAATTTGGCAAAGCGGATACGCAAAACCGTGTGGGCGAAGTAACAGGCCTTGCGTGGACTGAAGTGGGCGGTGACTTACTGACCATTGAAACTGCTTCAGTAGTAGGTAAAGGTAAATTAACCTTCACTGGTTCATTAGGCGATGTGATGAAAGAATCTATCCAAGCAGCGATGACCGTAGTCCGTGCACGTGCGGAGAAATTGGGTATCAATTCTGAATTCCATGAAAAACGTGATATTCACATTCACGTACCAGATGGTGCTACACCAAAAGATGGCCCAAGTGCAGGTATCGCAATGTGTACTGCATTGGTTTCTTGCTTAACGGGTAACCCAGTGCGTGCTGATGTCGCGATGACTGGTGAAATCAGCCTACGCGGTAAAGTATTACCAATTGGCGGATTGAAAGAAAAATTACTTGCGGCACATCGTGGTGGCATTAAAACTGTATTGATTCCAAAAGATAACGTGAAAGATTTGGAAGAAATTCCAGATAACGTGAAAGAAAATCTTGCGATTCATGCGGTAGAAACCATTGATGAAGTGTTAGGCTTAGCGTTAGAGAATCCACCAGAAGGCATTGAATTCGTGAAAGTGGAAACGAAAGCGAAAGCACCACGCCGTAAAGCTGCGACTAAAACAGCAAGAGCGGTCAATTAATGACTCATTTTTAGGGCTTGTGAAAACAAGCCCTTTTGACTTTTAATTATGCAAAAATTTCCCCCTCTTTCCCTTTATGTACATATTCCTTGGTGTGTACAGAAATGCCCTTATTGTGATTTCAATTCGCATGCACAGAAAGGCGCAATTCCTGAACAAGAATATGTGCAACATCTGATCGCCGATCTTGAGGCAGGCTTAGATAAATATCAGGCTAGTATTCAAAATCGTCCACTTCATTCAATTTTTATTGGTGGTGGCACGCCGAGTTTATTTTCAGCGGAAAGTATCAAGTTGTTATTGGCAGAAATTCAACGTCGCATTCCTTTTTCAGAGAATATAGAAATTACCATGGAAGCCAATCCTGGCACTGTCGAAGCGGAGCGTTTTAAAGGCTATGTGGATGCTGGTGTCACACGTATTTCCATGGGCATCCAAAGTTTTAATGACGATAAATTACAACGTTTAGGGCGTATTCATAATGCGGCGGAAGCTAAAAGTGCGGTCAGTTTGGCGAAAGTTTCAGGCTTGAAAAGTTTCAATTTGGATTTAATGCACGGCTTGCCAAACCAAACACTTGAGGAAGCTCTAGATGATTTACGACAAGCTATTGAGCTTGCTCCGCCACACCTTTCTTGGTATCAGCTCACCATTGAACCCAATACCATGTTTGCTTATCGTCCACCTAAGTTGCCGGATGATGATGAACTTTGGGATATTTTTGAGCAAGGCCACCAACTTTTAACCGAAGCCGGTTATCAACAATATGAAACATCTGCTTATGCAAAACCAGGTTTTCAATGTCAGCATAATTTGAATTATTGGCGATTCGGGGACTATTTGGCGATAGGTTGCGGTGCGCATGGAAAACTCACTTTTCCTGATGGCGATATTTTACGTTTTTCTAAAACGAAGCATCCAAAAGGCTACTTGCGTGGTGAATACCTTTATGAAGAAAAAAACGTGGAAAAAAATGACCGCGCTTTTGAGTTCTTTATGAATCGTTTTCGTTTATTGGAAGCCGTGCCAAAACAAGAGTTTGAACATTACACGGGGCTTTCGCAAAGTGCGGTCAAAAATCAAATTGATTTTGCGATCCAGCAGAATTATATTGTGGAAACACCTGATTATTGGCAGATCACCGAACATGGGAAATTGTTTTTAAACGAGCTATTAGAGCTTTTCTTAGATGAATAAAATTTTTTCATCATCACGAATAAATTTTTACACTTGTTTATTTAATAGGGTCGTATTAAAGTAAAGCAAACGTTTACGTTATTATTCAAAATTTAAAAGGGACAGAGAAATGGATCAACTAGAAATGAAAAAATTAGCTGCACGTGCGGCGTTAAAATATGTTAAGCCCGATACCATTGTTGGCGTGGGAAGTGGTTCAACAGTGAATTGTTTTATTGAGGCTTTAGGCGAATTAAAAGATCAAATTCAAGGTGCAGTAGCGGCATCTAAAGCTTCAGAAGAATTATTGCGTAAACAGGGTATTGAAGTATTTAGCGCTAACGATGTATCAAGTTTAGATATTTATGTGGACGGCGCAGATGAAATCAATCCACAAAAAATGATGATTAAAGGTGGCGGTGCGGCATTAACTCGTGAAAAAATTGTGGCTGCTTTAGCGAAAAAATTTATTTGTATTGTGGACGCTAGTAAACAAGTGGATGTGTTAGGTAGCACGTTCCCATTACCAGTAGAAGTAATTCCAATGGCACGTTCACAAGTTGGTCGTAAATTAGTCTCTCTTGGTGGTGCCCCGGAATATCGTGAAGGTGTGGTGACTGATAACGGCAATGTGATTTTAGATGTACATAATTTTGCGATTTTAAATCCAGTGGAAATGGAAAAAGAATTGAATAATGTCGCGGGTGTAGTAACAAATGGTATTTTTGCCTTACGTGGGGCAGATATTGTGATTGTTGGTACACCAGGCGGCGCAAAAATTATTGATTAATAAAAATAAGGAAGCAAACATGACAAACAAAGTCTCACTCGACAAATCAAAAATTAAATTTGTGCTATTAGAGGGCGTGCACCAAAGTGCATTAGATACCTTGCATGCAGCGGGCTACACCAATATCGACTTTTACAAAAAAGCTTTAGATGGTGATGAGCTAAAAGAAGCCATTAAAGATGCGCATTTTATCGGCTTACGTTCACGTACCCAATTAACCGCTGAAATGATTGAAGCTGCGCCGAAGCTTATTGCTATTGGCTGTTTCTGTATCGGTACCAACCAAGTGGATCTTAATGCAGCAAAAATGCGTGGGATTCCAGTATTTAACGCGCCATTCTCTAATACACGTTCTGTGGCTGAATTAGTGTTGGGTGAGATTTTGCTCTTAATGCGCAATATTCCTCAAGCGAATGCAGATGTGCATCGTGGTTTATGGAATAAATCAGCAGTGGGTTCTCATGAAGTGCGCGGCAAAAAATTAGGTATCGTGGGTTACGGCCATATTGGTTCGCAATTAAGTATTATTGCGGAATCTCTTGGGATGGATGTGTATTTCTACGATATTGAAAGTAAATTACCATTGGGTAATGCAAAACAATTACACACACTTGAAGAGTTATTAGGTTCTTGTGATGTGATTTCGCTTCATGTACCCGATTTACCTTCAACCCGTAATTTAATGAGTGCTGAACGTATTGCGCAATTAAAACAAGATTCTATTTTAATCAATGCAGCACGCGGTACGGTAGTGGATATCGATGCTTTAGCTGCAGCGCTTGAGCAAGGTAAAGTTCGTGGTGCGGCGATTGACGTATTCCCTGTTGAGCCTGCATCAATCAATGAAGAGTTTGTTTCGCCACTACGTAAATTTGATAATGTTATCTTAACCCCGCATATCGGTGGTTCAACCGCGGAAGCGCAAGAAAACATTGGTTTTGAAGTAGCGGGTAAATTTGTGAAATATTCAGATAACGGTTCAACCCTTTCTTCTGTGAATTTCCCTGAAGTATCCTTGCCAGAACACGTTGGTACAAAACGTTTACTTCATATTCACGAAAACCGTCCTGGTGTATTAAACAAATTGAACCAAATTTTCGTTGAAGCTAATCTCAATATTGCAGCACAATACTTACAAACTGATCCGAAAATTGGTTATGTGGTTGTGGATGTTGAAACAGATGATGCATCACCATTATTAGCGAAACTTCGTGAGATTGAAGGCACAATCAAAGCGCGTGTGTTGTATTAATTTGAAAAATTAAGCAAAAATTGACCGCACTTTGTGTGGGATGTAAAGCAAAATGGGCAAAGTAAGTTATTTTACTTTGCCCATTTTTATTAACTGTTTGCAGATAACATTTATTTGATCATGGCCTTAAATAGATTACGGCGATCAGAATTAAATGTCGGCGGTGCGGTTGGGATGGATAAAACCATACGCAAACAATCTTGTGTGAGTTGAACTGCTTGCTCGTTAGTCAGATTTGGGTCGAGTGGTGAATGTAAGGAGCAACTTAAATATTGCGGTACATTTTCAAGACTACTAACGGTGAAAGTGAGTGCTTTGTAAGGTAGTTGCACAGTGAGTTTATCACCTAATTCACGTGGTTCCCATTGTTGTTGAGGGCCAGGTAGAATCACCACACTCATCATCCATGGCGTTAATACTGTGCCAATCCATTGGTCTTCGAATAAAACAAATTTAGGGCAGAAACACTCGACGCCTTTGTGATAAAAAGGGAGATCTTGCATTTCAGGTACAATGTTTTGCATTTCGGCAAGGAAAATCTCCGTTGGGTTTTCTTCAAAGCCAGTAACAGAGGTTAAAAGTGCGGTAGAGTTTTTAGGTGTTTTTTCGTGTCGATACATGGTTTATTTTTCAATATTAATAAGATTAAAGAATTGTGGAGAAACCTTAAAGAAAATTCCCCTCTTTTGTAAAGAGGGGTTAGGGGAGATTTAACACTTGTCTCGATTAATTAAGTCAAATCTCCCTCAGCCCCTCTTTTCTAAAGAGGGGAGTCTAGATTCAAACCATATTCAGCAATTACTTGATTTAACGTTTCAAAAACCTTTGGCAACACATTTTGTATCGTTTCAGTCAAGCCAATTCCAGATTCTAGCGATTCTGGTTGGATGCCGATGAGACAAAGGTGTTTGGGGAATTCGTCCGTTAATTTCATTGCAGAAAGTACATCACAAATGCCGAGTTGGTGTGGCGAAATTTTGCGAGAGAAAAAGGTGGGCACTTGCTCATCATGTAACACGACAATCTCACCAGGCTGTTTGTTAGCAAGCACGGCATCGACAATAATCAAATGCTCGCGATTTGCCATCGCATCCAGTAATTCCATGCCACAAGTACCACCATCGATGACGTCAAAGTGCGGTTGAATTTCAGGGCGTTTTTCAAGCTCCTGCACAACGCGTACACCGACACCTTCATCGCTTAACAAAATATTGCCGACGCCAAGAATTAACGGCTTCATTACAACACCTTCACTTCAGTCACTTCACCGTTTTCGGTATTAACTACGTGCACGGCACAGGACATACAAGGGTCGAAAGAGTGAATGGTTCTGACCACTTCCAATGGCTTAGTTGGATCTGCTACCGGTGTACCAATAATGGAAAGCTCATAAGGACCCATTTGGTCTTGTTCGTTACGCGGACCCGCATTCCATGTAGATGGAACAACTGCTTGGTAGTTTTCAATGCGACCGTCTTTGATGACAACCCAGTGAGAAAGCATACCGCGCGGCACTTCACCAAAACCAACACCACGGAACTCGCCGCTTGCTGGGATGTCCGTTTTGATATAAGCCGTCATATCACCTTTAGCGATATTATCAATGAGCATTTGCCATTGAGCACTTAAAATATCGTTAAGCGCACAGCAATGTACGGTACGACCGATAATACGTCCAAGGGTAGAATGTAATTGATCGGTGGTTAAAGTATTACCAGTCAATTTTTCATAAATGCCTTTTAATTCGTTGAAATGGTTTACCGTTGGTGTGTCATTTGCTGCCAAACCACAAATTAAATAGGCGAGCGGGCCCACTTCGACAACTTTGCCGTAGAAGGTTGGCGCTTTTACCCAAGAATATTTACCGTCATCTTGCCAGCCTGTGTATTTAGGACGAGTTAAACCAGCCCAAGGTTCTAGTGGTTCATCATCTTCGTACCAAGCGTGTTTACCGCTCTCTTTAATTCCTTTTACAACGAACTCATCTTTTTGTTGATCGATAGGACGGAAAGTGGATAAATCAGCATTTTCAACGTAACCACCTTTCAACATGAATTTAGAATTGTCCGCATCAATTGGGTATTCTGGTACAGATAGGTAGTTACCCGATGTCTTACCCAGACTCAACCATTCAGGATAGTAAGCAGCAAATACCGCCGCATCCACTTTATATACCTGGTTAATGAAGTCAGTTAAGCGATCGATACAAGCTTTCACGAACATGAGACGTTCATGGTTTAGTACCGCTTGGGAATCCAAGTTAATTGGGTTTGCCACACCACCGATTGCTAAGTTTTGAATATGTGGTGTTTTACTACCAAGTAATGCCACTACACGGTTAGCATCACGCTGACATTCAAGGGCTTGCAAATAGTGTGCTACGGCAATGAGGTTCACTTCTGGTGGAAGTTTCATTGCAGCATGGCCGAAGTAACCGTTAGCGAAAATACCAAGTTGTCCGCTGTCCACTAATGCTTGGATTTTTTTCTGTACGTTGCGGAATTCGTTAGCGCTGTTTAATGACCATGTAGAAACGCCTTTTAGCATATCTGCCGCTTTTTCAGGATCAGCTTGTAGCGCAGCGGTGATATCTACCCAGTCCATCGCAGAGAGTTGATAGAAATGCACGATATGGTCGTGAATGCTGTGTGCAGCAAGAATCATGTTACGAATGTACTGAGCATTGACTGGTACTTTAGCACCGATAGCATCTTCTACAGCACGCACACTGATAATCGCGTGTACTGTGGTACATACACCACAAATACGTTGCATAATCATCCATGCATCACGTGGGTCTGCACCTTTTACGATATTTTCCATACCGCGCCACATGGTACCAGAGGACCAAGCATTGGTGACAACGCCGTTTTCAATTTCGCAATCAATACGTAAATGACCCTCAATACGGGTAATTGGGTCAATTGAGATACGTTTTTTTTCTGACATTATTCTGCTCCGCTAACTTTTTTGCTGAATGCCGCTTTTTCGGCAATAATTTTTTCTGAGTCTTCGGTATGTTTTTCTTTAAATACCGGTAATACAGGGAATAAACGAATGATTAAAATATAGGCACATACTTCAATAGATACGAAACCGATTGAAATAAGCAATTCTTCCGCAGATGGGAAATATTGATAGCCGTTGCCCGGATTATACATGATAAGCGAGTAGTTCATACGCCATAATGCTGCACCGAGTAACATGCTTAATGCCGAAATAAATAACCAACGGGAATCTGATTTTTTCTCCCCAAGGAAGAGGGTTAGTAATGGTAATACCATCAACCAGACTTCCATCCAGAACATCCATGCTTCAAATTTAGTTAATTTATCGAAACCTACAACCATTTGCAGTTTGTCGTGATAAATCAACTCGCCAAAACGCACCGCTAAGAAACAGAAAATTAATCCTGCGGTAACGCGTGCCAATTGAGTAAATAAATGACGTTCATCTGGCGTTTTTCCTGCAAGACCCGCTTTAACTAAAGAACCCTCAAAAATCACAATAGAGAAGCCCATAATGAAAGCTGTCAGCAAGGAGAGAATTGGTAGCGCTTCATAGCTTTGCCATACCGGATGGACTTTGTGACCAGCTACAATCATCAAGGAACCCATTGAAGATTGGTGCATCATTGGTAACAAGGCACCCAAGGCAATAATGAAAAACATGATTTTATTGAGTTTATTAAACCATTTTTTCAAGCCGAAGAAACCAAGCCATACAGGGGCAAACTCTAGGGTTACCACGATGATATATACCGTCATACAAAATGCCGTTTCGAATAGAACGGAATTCGTGTTGAACTGGCCTGGAATGTAGAAATACGGTAAATGCCAATAACGTCCCATATCAATGGTGATAGATAAACCACCAAGGGAATAGCCGAATAAACTTGCAAGCAATGCTGGGCGAACAAGAGCGTGATATTTCCCTTTATTGAAAATATACACGGTCCAAGCGAGTGCCCAACCGCCACAGGCAAATCCTGTACCGACAAGTAAGTCAAAGGCAATCCATAAACCCCAAGGATAACCGCCATTAAGTGCGGTTACAGAACCGATACCAAACACTAAACGTTTTAAAATTAATAAAACGCAAAGCACGGCAAGTGGTGCAAAAAAGAGAATTGCGGCAGAAATAAGGCGACCGCCCACCGGACGTGGATTACTCATGATGCTCATCCTCCGCTTCTTCCATTTCCTTGCGTGCCTGACGCATGGCTTCTTTTTGTGCTGCTATACGCTCAGCAATTTTATCGCCGTGCATATTTTTGTAAGTCATAAAGGTTAAACCAGCAAGTGCGACTAACGGTAATGCTAAACCGCGATACAAGAAGTGTTGTAAATGCGCGGCACGAGAACCTGTTGCGACTTCATCTAAGTCTGGTAAACCAAGGTTAGCAAAAGGTACACCACTTAAGGCAAGTACTTGTGTACCACCACCTTCTTTTTCACCGTAGATGTGATATTGATATGCTGGCACAGTAGCACGGTATTTATCTGTGCTATTGACACTTTGACGTGGGTAATCATATTCGGTGCCACGTAATAAGCTTAAACGACGTTTCGCTTCTGCCAATAATTCTTCACGTGTACCAAAAATAATGGCACCAGTTGGACAAACATGACAGCAACCAGGTAATTCGCCTTTATCTAAACGTTCAACACCTTTTTGGTTACAGAGTTCACATTTGCTGATTTCACCGAATGGATTGTCATAATCGTATTTTGGTACATCAAAAGGACAGCCAACCATGCAATAACGGCAACCAGTACAGATATCGGGATCATATTTTACGATACCGGTTTTTGGATCTTTGGTAAGCGCTTGAACCGGGCAAACCGCAACACAGTTAGGGTCAACGCAATGCATACATTGTTTTTTCACGTAAGCATAGCCGTTTTCTGTTTTGTCTTTATTTGTGCCGTCACCATCACTCCATACTTGAATCACGTTGCGAGTAAACGGTGTGAGTTTGTCGTTATTTGACCAAGTTTGATCACCTTTTGGATTCACAGGTGTGTGGTTTACGTTTTGGCATTCAGCCACACATGCTTGACAACCTACACAAAGGGTAGAGTCGTAAAGCATTCCTAGTGCGCCAGGAATGGGCTCAACCGTTTCCGTTGCCTGCGCACTCGACACAGGCAAGGTGGAAGCGATTCCGCCAAGCATACCTGCTTTTAGAAATTTTCGTCTATCCATCTTATTTACCTGTATGTTGTTCTTTCTCTGCGGCTTTAGCTTCGGAACGAGCTTTATGTTGAGCGCTTAATTCGCGTAAGGTCACAACACTCACGCCTGCTAGGATTGCAGCGGCACCACCTAATAAACCAATGGCGGTCATGGTTGCACCTGAACCTTCGGTATTATTCACATCTGGTTTTTCAACGCGTGGTGTTGGGTTTTCTACGCCCGCTAATTGGAAAATACCTTTGGTAAAGCCGACGCCTTTTTCGTTACAGCCATAACAAGGGTGTCCGATACCGACCGGCCAGTTATTACCGCCTACATCACAGAATTCTAAAGTAGAGCAGTTACCGTAAGTTTCTGGTCCTTTACAACCGAGATGATACAAACACCAACCGTTGCGGTGACCGTAATCGCCGTATTCTTTAGCGAAGCGACCCGCATCAAAGTGTGGACGACGATAGCAGTTTTCGTGAATTAAGCGATCGTAAGCGAATAATGGACGATTTAATTTATCCATTACGGGTAGTTTCTTATAAGTAAGAATATAAGCGACAGTTGCAAGGAAGTTGTGTGGATTGGGTGGACAACCTGGAATATTAATCACTGGAGTGCCTTTTGGTAATACTTCAGATAAGCTGCTTGCACCAGTTGGGTTACCGCCACTAGAAGGTACGCCACCCCATGCCGCACAAGAACCGATCGCAATAATCGCCGCAGCCCCTTTAGCGGCTTCTTGGATGTGTTCTACAATCGGTTTACCTGCTACCATACAATAGACGCCGCCGTCTTTCACCGGAATAGATCCATCTACGACTAAAACATATTTTCCATAATACTGTTTAATTGCATTGTGTTTGTTATCTTCAGCTTGTTCCCCGAAGGCTGCAGAAAGGGTTTCGTGGTATTCTAAGGAAATCATTTCCAACACTAAGTTTTCTACTGTTGGGTGGGTGGCGCGTAGCAAGGATTCAGTACAACCCGTACATTCTTGCGCACCAATCCATAATACTGGTGGACGTTTAGGTTCGGTTAAAGCAGCGGTCATTTCTGCTCCCGCTTTTGAACTTAACCCCATAGTCGCCGCAAGTGCGGTACATAACTTCATAAAATCCCGACGGGAAACTTCTGCTAAAGCAGAAAATAATCCATCACTTCGTTGCATATAATCACTCCAAATTGGCACGTTACTTGTATGGTTAATTTACCTATGATATGCCTTGATGAAGGAAATTTATTTGATCGTAATCAAAAATATCCTTATTTCCCTTACAAAATAAGTGGGTAAGTGATTGTTTTTACTTGATTATTGAGAATGATTGTTATTTGTTGGCGCCACATTCACTTGGAGTCCATTTTTTGTACACTAAATCATAATAATAAAGTAAGGATTTGGGCTCAGAAAAATCTTCGTGAAATTTGACCGCACTTTGCGTCGATATGAATAGGAAGTGAATAAGTTAAATTCTTGGTTTTGTTTATTTTTATTGATTTTTATCAACAAAAAATTGTCTAAGAGAATGGATTTTATTACGCTTTTCCCTATACTAAGCAGGGATAATTTTTTATGGAGAAAATAATAATGAGTGTAGTCGCAGGTATTGTTGTTGTAACTTTAGCTTTCACCATTTCAATGTATAACAAATTGGTTATGAGACGTAATCAAGTGAGCAGTGTTGAGGCAAGCGTGGATGTTCAGTTAAAGCGTCGTTATGATTTGTTACCAAACCTTGTTGCCACAGCAAAGGAATATATGTCGCATGAGCGTAGCTTGCTTGAGCGTATCGTGACGTTACGTGAAAGTGCTAAGTTAGCTCATACTACAAGTGAAAAATTCCAACTCAATAATGAGATTTCGGGGGTATTACGTCATTTACAGGTTCGTCTAGAAAATTACCCTGATCTCAAGGCCAATCAAAATCTTTTGCAAATTCAGACCACACTTAGTGATGTGGAAGAGCAAATTTCTGCAGCGAGACGTACTTATAATTCAGCAGTTGAAGAGTATAACAATGCGGTGGAAATGTTTCCGTCGAATTTAATTGCAAACTTGTTTAATTTCCAGAAAGGAACATTTTTCGATATTCCTCAGAATGAAGCGGAAGTCCCTAATGTGGGTAATTTATTTAAACAATAAGTGGACAAACCATGAATACACCAAAAGAGATTGAAGGGATTCGTTTCCTGGGGTTGGAAAAATTAGATGAGGAACGCTTAGCCGTCAAATCACTTATCAACAAATCGATAATTGGGTTGTGTTTTGGGTTATTTTTGCTTCTCGGTGTGATAGGGAGTGAGAATCTATTAAGTACGGCATTGATTCTTGGTGTGCTCATTTATTCTTTCCGTCGCTTATTTTTTAGATATAAACGCTTTATTGCAGAATTTAAAACTCGGGTAATTAACACGATTGTCCAGGAGTTTGGCTTCCACTTTAGACCAGACCGGGGGCTTCATCTTAATGATTTTTTCTCAGTTTACGATAGTTATCCGGCGAGTTATCGTAGTGAGGATTTAATTTTGGGTGAGCTTGACCAGACTGAAGTTGAAATCTGTGATTTTGCAGCGTTTAATATGGAACCGAGCGGAAAAATGATGAAAGGATTAAGGACCACGACCTTTCAAGGCATTTTATTTAAAGCGACCTTCCCTAAAGAACTGGCCCATTGGGTTTATGTTTGCGATAAGAAGGAGGGGTGTTTAAGAAAAGAAGGTGAAATTGCTTTGATGGATAGTCCATCTTTTAATCGTTATTTTGATGTGTTTACTGAAGATCAAATCTTAGCCAGATATGCCTTATCGCCTAAGTTAATGGAACGCTTTTGCAGCTTGAAAGAGAAATTTAATTGTCCTATTTCGATGGTGCTTCGTAACCGAGAAGTGATTATTGCCCTTAATTTAGGAAAGAATAGTTTTGAACCGTCCTTTGAAAAGTCATTGTTAGAAGACAATACGATTCGTGATTATATTTCGAGTATCAAAGGCTTTACCGATATGGTGAAAGAACTTGGGTTAAATAACCATATTTGGAAATAAGTGTTAATGCAATAAAAAAGACGAGCTTAAATAATAAACTCGTCTTTTTGTTTATATGCTATGTACTTGTTTATTGGTTTTTTAACACCGAAAATTTTGACCGCACTTTTATTTCGCAAAATAGTCAGTTTTTTGCTATAATTCCGCACAATTTTCATTACAAAATAGAGAAAAACTATGTCAGAAACACCGGTTACAGAAAATGCTTATGGTGCATCAAGTATTAAAGTCTTAAAAGGGCTTGATGCGGTTCGGAAACGTCCGGGCATGTATATTGGGGATACCGATGATGGAACAGGCCTACACCATATGGTGTTTGAGGTGGTGGATAATGCGATCGATGAAGCCCTTGCGGGTTATTGTTCCGATATTATCGTGACCATTCATGATGACAATTCTGTTTCTGTACAAGATGACGGTCGTGGTATTCCGGTAGATATTCACCCAGAAGAAGGGGTTTCTGCGGCAGAAGTTATTATGACCGTGCTTCATGCGGGTGGTAAATTCGATGATAACTCTTATAAAGTATCAGGTGGTTTACACGGCGTGGGTGTTTCGGTAGTAAATGCACTTTCTGATAAATTGCAATTAACCATTCGTCGCCAAGGTCATGTGTACGAGCAATTCTATCATTTAGGTGAGCCTCAAGGGCCTTTAACTATTATCGGTGAAACGCAAGCGACGGGTACAACGGTGCGTTTCTGGCCAAGTCCAGAAATCTTTGCAATTACAACTTTCGATTACAAAATTTTAGCAAAACGCTTACGTGAGCTTTCATTCTTAAACTCTGGTGTATCGATTCGTTTAATCGATAAACGTGATGGTACAGAAGATCACTTCCATTACGAAGGTGGTATTCAAGCGTTCGTTGAATATTTAAATAAAAATAAAAATCCAATTCACCCAAAACCATTCTATTTTTCAGCTGAAAAAGACGGCATTGGCGTGGAAGTCGCATTGCAATGGAATGATGGTGTAAACGAAAACGTTTATTGCTTTACCAATAACATTCCACAACGTGATGGTGGTACTCACTTAGCCGGTTTCCGTGGTGCATTAACGCGTAGCTTAAATAACTATATGGAAAGCGAAGGGTTACTGAAAAAAGAGAAAGTGAGCACATCAGGTGACGATGCGCGTGAAGGTTTGGTCGCGATTATTTCGGTGAAAGTTCCGGATCCTAAATTCTCTTCGCAAACAAAAGACAAATTAGTGTCTTCTGAAGTGAAAAGTGCGGTTGAATCTGCCATGAATGAGCGTATGCAGGAATATTTATTAGAAAATCCAGCCGATGCGAAAATCATTGTAAATCAAATTATTACGGCTGCACGAGCACGTGAAGCTGCACGTAAAGCCCGCGAAATGACCCGTCGCAAAGGCGCATTAGATATTGCAGGTCTTCCGGGTAAATTAGCTGACTGCCAAGAAAAAGATCCAGCACTTTCAGAACTTTACCTCGTGGAGGGGGATTCTGCGGGGGGGTCCGCAAAATCGGGTCGTGATCGTAAAACTCAAGCGATTTTGCCATTAAAAGGTAAAATTCTTAACGTCGAAAAAGCACGTTTTGACAAAATGCTTTCTTCTCAAGAAGTGGGTACATTAATTACAGCGCTTGGCTGTGGTATTGGCCGCGATGAATATAATCCAGATAAATTACGTTATCATCACATCATTATCATGACCGATGCGGACGTGGACGGTTCACACATCCGTACTTTATTGTTGACTTTCTTCTATCGTCAAATGCCGGAATTAATTGAGCGTGGTTACGTGTATATTGCTCAGCCGCCACTTTATAAAGTGAAAAAAGGTAAACAAGAGCGTTATATCAAAGATAACGACGAAATGGTGCAATATGAATTAATGCTTGCGTTAGATGGTGCAGCATTACATATCAGTGCTAATGCACCGGCAATGAATGATTTAGTGTTCGAGAAATTAGTGAGTGAATATAACAATGTTCAGAAATTAATTACTCGCTTAAGTCGTTACTATCCAGAGCCATTATTACAAGGTTTGGTTTATCAACCACAATTAACCGTTGATTTAATGCGTAATGAAAGTGCGGTCGAAAATTGGGCAAATGCTTTTGTTGCATACTTAACTGAAAAAGAAACAGAAGCGCATTTATATTCAGCGAGAACGCAATTTAACAGCGAACGCCAAGTATATGAAGCCGTCATTACCGTTCGTAAACACGGTATTGATACCGATTACTTCATCAACTTTGATTTTGTGACGGGTAATGAGTTTGCGAAGATTACTGCCTTCGGTCAGCAAGTGAATGGCTTGCTAGAAGAGGGCGCTTACGTCACACGTGGTGAAAAAACACAACCTGTTCAGTCATTTGAACAAGCTGTTGAATGGTTGATGAAAGAATCTCGCCGAGGCCTAGAAATCCAACGTTATAAAGGGTTAGGTGAAATGAACGCTGAGCAACTTTGGGAAACCACCATGGATCCAAATGCTCGTCGTATGTTAAAAGTATCGATTAAAGATGCTGTCGCTGCAGATCAACTCTTCACCACATTGATGGGTGATGAAGTTGAGCCTCGTCGTGAATTTATCGAAATGAATGCCTTGCGAGCAAACTTAGACGTTTAGTCTAATACTCAAAAATATCACTAAAAATGACCGCACTTAGGGAAACCAAGTGCGGTATTTTTTTGCCTTATCTAGAAATAAAAATAATTTTCAATTAGATCTGTTATTTGTGTGTATTCTTTACTATAATTTTCACGATTTTTATCGCTTAATGACAATGATACGAAATAGACTCGTTTTTTGGTTGTTAGATTGGTAGCAAAGTACGCATAGTAATGTGCGTACTTCTTTTTTGTTTTTAGGAGCAATCATTATGATGATAGATAAACGCCTAATTAACACGGTGGCCGACAGTAAAAAATGGATTGGCATCACGGTGTTATGGAATTGGGTGGCGTTAATTGGTGGGATTATTAGTGCCGTCGTGTTTTCCTATATTTTACAGGCGGCTTATTTTAATGAATTGGGCCCGATAAGTGCGGTCATTTTGGGCATCGTTTTAATTGCTGCTTTGGCGTTGCGTGCCTTTGCGGGTAAAAAATCGGTGCAGGCCTCTTATTTTGCTAGTACGAAAGTCAAACATGAGCTGCGTAGCCTCATCTATCGAAAATTGGCTTCGATGCCACTTAACCAAGTGAATCAACAATCCACGTCAAACATCATTCAAGTGGCTTCAGAAGGTGTGGAGCAGCTTGAAATCTATTTCGGACGTTATTTACCTCAGCTTTTTTATAGCTTGCTTGCCCCGCTCACACTCTTCGCTTTTCTGATCTTTTTCAGCTTTAAAACAGCCTTAATCTTGTTGATTTGTGTGCCACTCATTCCAATGTCGATCATTGCAGTGAATAAAATTGCGAAAAAACTCTTGGCAAAATATTGGTCCATTTATGTGGGATTAGGCAGCAGTTTCTTAGATAACCTACAAGGTTTAATCACGCTGAAAATCTATCAAGATGATGCTTATAAAGCGAAAGCAATGGATGAGGAAGCAGAACATTTCCGCAAAATTACCATGAAAGTACTGACCATGCAGCTTAACTCGGTATCACTGATGGATTTACTTGCTTACGGTGGTGCAGCAATCGGGATTTTAACGGCTTTATTGCAATTCCAGGCCGATCAATTAACCGTATTAGGCGTCATTTTATTTATTCTGCTTTCTTCTGAATTCTTTATTCCACTTCGTTTATTGGGTTCTTTCTTCCATGTGGCGATGAATGGTAAAGCGGCATCCGATAAGATCTTTACATTGTTAGATACGCCAGTGGAAACTCAAACACAAGCGGTCAATTTTACAGCGAAAAATACCATTCAGGTGGATATTCAAGATCTGCATTTTGCTTACAGCGAAGAGAAACCAGCAATTACAGGTTTAGATTTAAGCATCTTACCAAATCAGCTTACGGTATTTGTGGGTAAAAGTGGTTGTGGTAAATCCACTTTGGTTTCATTGCTAATGGGCTTTAATAAGGCGCAACAAGGCAAAATTCTATTCAACGGCCAAGAAATTCAAGAGATTGATCGACATTCGTTTTATGAAAAAGTCTCTTTGGTGAGCCATAGCAGTTATGTGTTTAAAGGTACGCTGCGTGAAAATATGATGATGGCGAAAATTGATGCCACAGATGAGCAAATTTATGCGTGTTTAGAACAAGTCAATTTGGCGCAATTCGTTCGAGATAATGGTGGATTAGAGATGCAGTTATTAAGCCGTGGTGCGAATTTATCTGGCGGACAAATTCAACGTTTAGCGTTAGCTCGCGCGTTATTACACAATGCGGCGCTTTATATTTTTGACGAAGCGACCAGTAACATTGATGTGGAAAGCGAAGAAATTATTTTGCAGTTCATTCAGCAATTTAAACAACAGAAAACCATTGTGATGATTTCTCACCGCTTGGCGAATGCCGTGAATGCCGACTGCATTAATGTGCTTGAACAAGGCAAATTAATTGAGCAAGGCACACATAAAGAGCTCATGGAAAAACAAGGTGCGTATGCTGAAATGTTCCAACAACAAAAAGATTTAGAACAAATTAGAGAGGTGGCAAATGCGTAAAAATGGTTTTGTTGTGATGGGGCATTTGTTGAAATTAGTGACTCCATTGGCGCATATCATGGCGTTTACTATCACGATGGGAACGCTCGGTTTTCTTGCTGCCATTTTTATTATGGTGCTTGGGGCGATGGGTTTAGTAAATTTATTAAACTTTGACACCCACTTAAGTTTTTCTGGAATTTTGACCGCACTTATCGTATTGGCGGTGGCCCGTGGCGCATTGCGTTATTTAGAGCAAATGTCAGGGCACTATATTGCTTTTAAATTATTGGCATTATTGCGTGATAAAGTGTTTTCTTCTTTGCGCCGTTTGGCTTTTGTGAAGTTGCAAGACAAACAAGCGGGGCAATTAGTGTCATTAGTCACCAATGATATTGAATTGCTCGAAGTGTTCTATGCGCACACTATTGCACCGATTATGATTGCGTTCTTTACTTCTGCGATTTTATTGTTGGTCTTTGCTCATCTTTCAGGCTGGTTTGTGGTTGTGGCATTAGCCGCTTACTTAACAGTGGGTGTGATTTTACCGATTATCACCACTAAATTAGCGCGTGAAGATGGCAGACGCTATCGTGAATTAGTAGGCGAAATGAATGATTTCTTCCTCGACAGTGTGCGTGGTATGAAAGAGATCCAACTTTTCGGCTACGCAAAACAACGTTTAGATGAAATTCAACAACGCAGCCAAAAAATTGATACGGCTTTTGAACGCATTAAAGACCAAGAAGCGAAAGTACGTGTTTACACTGAAGTGGCGGTATCGGCGTTTAACATCATTATGTTATTCATGGGTTTAATTTTGTTTAGCCTAGATAAAATTGATTTTTCTGCCTTTTTAATTGGCGTGATTTTATTGATGTCGAGCTATGGCCCGGTTATTGCGTTAAGTAACCTTTCAAGCAACTTGTTACAAACCTTGGCTTCTGGTGAGCGTGTATTGAGCTTGCTAGCGGAAGAACCCGAATTAAAAGACGTAGAAAGTGCGGTCGATTTGAAGGATGTTTCTCGCATTGATGTTGAGAACGTAAGTTTTGCTTATGGTGAAGAACAAATTTTATCGGATGTTAGTTTATCAGTGAAAAAGGGTGAAATTTCAGGTATCCACGGCAGAAGTGGAAGCGGTAAAAGCACCTTGTTAAAACTGCTGATGCGTTTTTACGATCCTAAATCGGGTAGCATTAAAATTAATGGCGAAACCTTACCGAATATCAACACCCGTAGTTTGCGTGACAATATGGCGTACATCACTCAGCAAACCTATATTTTCAACGAAACCATCGAGGAAAATATCCGTCTTGCGCGCCGTGATGCAACACTAGACGAAATTATGGAAGCCGCGAAGAAAGCGTCAATTCATGATTTCATTTTGAGCTTGCCAGAAGGGTATCAAACGAAAATGACGGAATTGGGCGGTAACTTGTCTGATGGTGAAAAACAACGTATTGGTATTGCTCGTGCATTTTTGCACAATGCACCGATTATTTTACTTGATGAACCAACCAGTAATTTGGATAGCTTAAACGAGGCGATGATTTTGAAATCGTTATTGAATGTGAAAGCAGAAAAATTGATTATTCTTGTGAGTCATCGCCAATCGACTATGGCTATTTGTGATCAGGTGATTGGCATTGAGAATGGTAGAATGTCGTAAGGCAGTGAGAAAAAGAGCGGTCAAATTGACCGCTCTTTTTTATTTTCTTAATTTCACTAACTCAACTTCGTGATTTTCACCTTTTCTAAGAATCAGATTAGCGCGTTCACGAGTTGGCAGAATGTTTTGTTTTAAATTCAATCCGTTAATGTTATCCCAAATGTTGCTAGCAGTTTCAATGGCTTCCTGCTCAGAGAGATTGGCATAATGTTTAAAATAGGAATCCGGATTAGTGAAAGCACTTTGACGGAATTTTAAGAATCGCTTGATGTACCATTCTTTGAGCAAGTTCTCGTCTGCATCAACGTAAATAGAGAAATCCACAAAATCAGACACGAAGGTTTGATTCGCTTTGTTTGAACCTGTTTGAAGAACATTTAGTCCTTCTAAAATTAAAATATCCGGTTGGTCGACAATATCAAATTTATCAGGAACGATATCGTAAGTCAGATGAGAGTAAATAGGCGATTTTACAGATGGCTTGCCTGATTTGATATCAGCTAAAAAACGAATTAATTTGGCCGTATCATAAGAAATAGGAAAGCCTTTTTTCTGTAGCAAATCATCTTTTTTAAGTTTCTCTAATGGATAAAGAAAACCATCAGTAGTAATTAGATCAACTTTTCGTTCGGTAGGCCAGTGGGTCAGCAAAGATTGCAAAATACGTGCTGATGTACTTTTCCCGACTGCAACACTACCCGCAATACTAATGATGTAAGGGACTTTAGGGCTTTGTCCGCCTAGAAAACGATTTAAAACCGTTTGGCGACGAAGATTTTCATCAATGTAATAGTTAATCAGACGTGCAAGTGGCAGATAAATGGTGCTCACTTCATCAAGAGAAAGCTCTTCATTAAAACCTAAAAGCGGTTTAAGATCTTGCTCCGTTAATTTTAGCGGAACAGATTTTCTTAATTCAGCCCATTGTTGACGGCTAAAGTTCAGAAAGGGCGTGAGTTGTTCGATGATTTCCACGGTGTTTTATGTTTAGAGTGAAAAAAAATTGGACAAAATATACCCTATAAATGAGTTGTGATCATTGTTTTTTATTAAAACTGGTGAGATTTAAAGCAAGAATGTGGCTTTTTGCTTGTAAATTAGACGAATAGTTAAAAAAAACGTATTTTTCATAAAAAAAACTTGTCAGGCATAAAATTTTCCATATAATACGCCTCACTTGCTTACAACACGCCGACTTAGCTCAGTAGGTAGAGCAACTGACTTGTAATCAGTAGGTCACCAGTTCGATTCCGGTAGTCGGCACCATCCTTTAGTAAACAAGTATTCATTTAGCGTGGAGGGGTTCCCGAGCGGCCAAAGGGGGCAGACTGTAAATCTGTTGGCTCAGCCTTCGAAGGTTCGAATCCTTCTCCCTCCACCATTTTCTAAATGAATTCTGATGGGACAGATGAATTTAGGACTGCGGGCATCGTATAATGGCTATTACCTTAGCCTTCCAAGCTAATGATGCGGGTTCGATTCCCGCTGCCCGCTCCAAACGCTGATATAGCTCAGTTGGTAGAGCGCACCCTTGGTAAGGGTGAGGTCGGCGGTTCAAATCCGCCTATCAGCACCAGCCTTCCAAATTCCTCTTTCCTTTATTAAATAGTAATGATTTTATTGGTTAATGTGGTTTAATTTACCCATCGATAACCGTGTCTATTTAGAGGGACTCTTTAAATGTCTAAAGAAAAATTTGAACGTACAAAACCGCACGTAAACGTGGGTACAATCGGCCACGTTGACCACGGTAAAACAACTTTAACAGCAGCAATCACAACCGTATTAGCAAAACACTACGGTGGTGCAGCTCGTGCATTCGACCAAATCGATAACGCGCCAGAAGAAAAAGCGCGTGGTATCACCATCAACACTTCACACGTTGAATACGATACTCCAACTCGTCACTATGCACACGTTGACTGCCCAGGACACGCGGACTATGTTAAAAACATGATTACCGGTGCGGCGCAAATGGACGGTGCTATCTTAGTAGTAGCAGCGACAGATGGTCCAATGCCACAAACTCGTGAGCACATCTTATTAGGTCGCCAAGTAGGTGTACCTTACATCATCGTATTCTTAAACAAATGCGACATGGTAGATGACGAAGAGTTATTAGAATTAGTAGAAATGGAAGTTCGTGAACTTCTTTCTCAATATGACTTCCCAGGTGACGATACTCCAATCGTACGTGGTTCTGCATTACAAGCATTAAACGGCGTTGCAGAATGGGAAGAAAAAATCCTTGAGTTAGCAAACCACTTAGATACTTACATTCCAGAGCCAGAGCGTGCAATTGACCAACCGTTCCTTCTTCCAATCGAAGACGTGTTCTCAATTTCAGGTCGTGGTACAGTAGTAACAGGTCGTGTTGAGCGTGGTATCATTCGTACTGGTGATGAAGTTGAAATCGTTGGTATCAAACCAACAGCGAAAACAACAGTAACTGGTGTTGAAATGTTCCGTAAATTACTTGACGAAGGTCGTGCAGGTGAAAACATCGGTGCATTATTACGTGGTACCAAACGTGAAGAAATCGAACGTGGTCAAGTATTAGCGAAACCAGGTTCAATCACTCCACACACTGATTTCGAATCAGAAGTTTACGTATTATCAAAAGATGAAGGTGGTCGTCACACTCCATTCTTCAAAGGTTACCGTCCACAGTTCTATTTCCGTACAACTGACGTAACTGGTACAATCGAGTTACCAGAAGGCGTGGAAATGGTAATGCCTGGTGATAACATCAAAATGACAGTAAGCTTAATCCACCCAATCGCGATGGACCAAGGTTTACGTTTCGCAATCCGTGAAGGTGGCCGTACAGTAGGTGCAGGCGTTGTTGCGAAAATCATCAAATAATTGATGTATTAACTGTAACAAGTTAGATTAAGAAGGCGTATCGAAAGATACGCCTTTTTGTTTTTTATCAATGAATGTTGTTTTTATGATAGAAAGTGCGGTCAAAAATTGTGTTGTTTTGGTATGATACAGACTCATTTTTTATACAGGTGGTTTTATGCAACAACTTCCATTTAAAGCCGTTGTTTCTGATCTTGACGGTACATTACTCAATGCTAATCATGTAATTGGTGATTTTACAATTGAGATATTAAATAAATTAGAACAAAAAGGTGTTGATATTATTTTAGCGACAGGCCGTAATCACACGGATGTTTCTTCTATTTTAGGGAAGATTGGAGCGGAGCATGCTGTAATGATCACTTCCAATGGCGCGAGAGTACGCGATCTAAAAGGTAATCTTATTTATAGCAATAGTCTTCCAGAAGAAATCGTGCTTGAGTTGTATAAAATCCCTTTTGATCGTACCAAGATTTGTATCAATACTTATCAAGATGATGGTTGGTTTATCAATACAGATGTGCCTGAATTAGCAAAATATCATAAGGATTCAGGCTTCATGTATGAGGTGGTTGATTTCACAAAACACCATGGAAGAGGAACTGAAAAAGTATTTTTTATTGCTCATGATCCTAAAGAACTAATAGAACTAGAAAATTATCTCAGAACACATTTCGGGGATAAAACCACAATTGTTTATTCAGCGGTAACTTGCTTAGAGGTCATGAACAAAAATGTATCGAAAGGTGATGCATTAGCTCATCTATTAGAAAATAGAAATTATGAATTAAAAGATTGTATTGCTTTTGGCGATGGCCAGAATGATGTTGAAATGCTTTCTTTGACTGGTAAAGGTTATGTGATGGCAAATGCTGATCCTCGTTTAAAAGAAGCTTGCCCTGAATTGGAAGAGATTGGGTTCAATAAAGACGAAGCGGTAGCCAAACATTTGGCGGAGCTTTTTGGTATCAAATAAATGTTTCAGTCGCTTATTCTTGTTAGCACAGGCGCAGCCATCGGAGCATCCTTACGATGGGGATTGGGTCTTTGGTTGAATTCACTATTTAGCACACTTGCATTTGGTACACTTGTGGCGAACTTTATTGGCTGTTTTTTGATGGGGATTTTAGTGGCCGCCTTTTGGTTATTTCCTCAATTTAGCCCTGAATGGCGATTATTCTTAGTGACTGGATTTCTTGGTGCTCTCACCACCTTTTCTTCTTTTTCAGGCGAAGTAATAGAACTCTTTTTTAAAGAAGAGTGGGTAAATGGATTGTTCGTTTTAGTGAGCCATTTAGTTGGTTGTTTAATTTTTACCGTATTAGGGATTTATTTCTTTAGGCTCATCAGTCTTCTATTCCATTTCCGATAAAATCGCTAAATTCTTCAGAATAAAATCCATGAGAGAGCATATACTGCCAAATTTTTTGTTTGCTTTTGATTGGTTGAGGTTCTGCATAATTAGGAAACTTTTTGTGTAGAACCTTTTCTGCTATTTCAATCCAATTAATTTCACTTTCTGCGAGAACTTCATTGATTACATCTGAAGATACACCTTTCAGTTGACGTAATTCTTGTTTGATACGATTTGCACCATACCCACGTTGCGAACGTGCGTGTAAATAATTTTCAGCAAATCGCTTATCATTTTGCCAGTTTTTTTTCTGACAGTAAGCAATCGTTTCATCGATCTCATCTTCTGTAAATGCTTTTTCCTGCATTTTATTGCGTAGTTCAAATTCGCTATATTCACGTCGAGCAAGTAAATTAACAACATAGCTCAAGGAAAGAGAAGACATAAAAATTCCTTTTAGGTGAAATACGGGTGAAATGAAAAGTGCGGTCAATTTTGACCGCACTTTTAGTGATTAGAAATCGCTTTCTGCGTCATCATTAGATTGTTCAATGTCCGCCATTAATGCTTGTTCTGGGTTAGCGACTAATTCAGCACGAAGCTTCGCTTCAAGTTCATCTGATTTTGCAGGGTTTTCATGTAACCACTTCATTGCATTGGCTTTACCTTGGCCAATTTTTTCACCGTTATATGCATACCATGCACCGGATTTCTCAACAAGTTTGTGTTTAACGCCAAGTTCAATTAATTCGCCAGCTTTAGAGATACCTTCTCCATAAAGAATTTGGAAATCTACTTGGCGGAAAGGTGCGGCTAATTTGTTTTTAACTACTTTTACACGAGTTTCGTTACCAATAACCTCATCTCCATCTTTAACTGAACCTGTACGACGGATATCTAAACGAACAGAAGAGTAGAATTTTAGCGCGTTACCACCAGTTGTGGTTTCTGGGTTACCAAACATGACACCAATTTTCATACGAATTTGGTTAATGAAGATAACAAGACAGTTTGCATTTTTGATTTGACCGGTTAATTTACGTAGTGCTTGAGACATTAAACGCGCTTGTAAACCCATGTGTGAATCTCCCATTTCACCTTCAATTTCAGCTTTCGGGGTAAGTGCAGCAACTGAGTCTACAATGACCACATCTACAGCTCCAGAGCGTACTAAGGCATCACAAATTTCAAGTGCTTGTTCACCATTGTCTGGCTGGGAGACTAAAAGTTCTTTCACATCAACGCCAAGTTTTGCTGCATAAATAGGATCAAGTGCATGCTCCGCATCGATAAACGCACAGGTTTTACCTACTTTTTGTGCTTGAGCGATAACAGATAAAGTTAAGGTTGTTTTACCAGAAGATTCAGGTCCAAAAATTTCAACAATACGACCCATTGGTAAACCACCAATACCAAGAGCGACATCAAGACCTAAAGAACCCGTTGAAACAGATTCAACATCAAGGGCTTGAGTATCGCCCAATTTCATAATTGAGCCTTTACCGAATTGCTTTTCAATTTGACCAAGTGCTGCGGCGAGCGCTTTTTGCTTTTCTTCTTGAGTTGCCATATAAAACCTTCTTGAATAGAGTTATCTAAATTTGGCCAGATTATATCTGTATTGATGTACAGTATCAAGAGAAAATTTTTTCCTTGATGAAAAAATGTGAACTAGATTCCAAACTTGAGAAATAGTTTATTTAAAATCAACTTCTTAAGTATTTTTTTAGATCTTGAATTTGTGCTGAAAGAATTTTTTCACCCAGTTCATATACAGTTCTTATTTTGGTTTCATCTCGTTCTAATCGACCTATATTGAGTGATACATTTGGGCGAATTACAAAGATTTTATTTTCTTTTTCTAAACGAATAATTTCTTCTACTTGTTCATTATAAGTGCGGTAGCGATTTTCTAAGGTTTTAACTAAGTGTGGATAGTTGCGATAAAAAAGCTTGAATAAAAAAGAAGAAGATTTTGTTTTACGGTAGTCGATAGGTTGGGTTAAAACAACGATGATTTTATCACAACCGAGATCTTGTGCTTTTTCAAATGGAATACTATCAGCAATTCCGCCGTCTAGATATTTTTGTCCATTAATTTCCACAAATTTTGAGACGAAAGGCATCGCAGAGGTTGCTCTGAAGTATTCCATTTCTTTGAAAACATTTTCGATTTTGAAATATTCAGCTTTACCATTCTCAATGTTTGTGGTGGCTAAATAGAAATCAATGTGAGATTTTTCAAATTCATTTTGATCAAAAGGATCGAGATTAAAGGGGAGATCATAGAAAGCAAAATCTTTATTGACAATGTTGCCAGTTGTAAAAAGGCTATTAAATCCCATATAACGTTTATCTTTAAGATATTTTAGGTTATATCTCAACGCTCTTTCTTTTTGATTGGATGCATAATTTATGCCAAATAATGCGCCCGCAGAAACGCCAATAATTTTATCTATCTGAATGTTTTGTTCCATGAGGGCATCAAGAACGCCTGCGGTAAACATTCCTCTCATGCCGCCACCTTCAAGAACGAGTCCTACTGTCATTTTTACTCCTGTATTCTAAAAAATTTTAATGATTAAATATTAAACTATAAGCTTATTTTTTCTTATCTAGTTGTTTATCAATAAATAAATTTTACATTTGCGATCTTTCTCACAAATTTGAAATTTTATATTCGTCACCTTTAACTGATTATGATATAACCATTTTTGAGAAGTACTTCTTGGTATAGTCGTATGTGATTAACCTTAAGTAAGGAGGAGTTTTAAAATGAAAACTCTCATAATCCCAAATGATCATATCAGTAAAGTATGTGATTTGTTAAATCAACTTATCGGAGATGTAACAAGTAAAAATCTATTTACGGGATATGGCTTGTTTCATAAAGAAAAAGATATGTTTGCTGTTTGGGCAAATAATAAGGTTTACTTACGAGCTAAGGATGAGCTTTCCATAAAACTAAAAGGACTTGGATGTAAACCTTTTACAACAAATGAACTCAATAAGCGCTTCGTATTATCTGATTATTATGCTTTAACTGAAAGTATCTTGAAAGATAATGTCTTAATGAGAACCTTGATCATTCTTTCAATTACTCAAATAAGGAAGGAAAAACTCGATTCTGCACTCTCTAAGATTGGACGGATTCGTGATTTACCGAATTTATCGGTTAAGTATGAACGAGCATTAAAGAAAGTGGGTATTGATAATGTCGATATTTTACGACAAATAGGTGCTGAAAATGCAATTGTTCGTTTGAAGAAAGCGGACATTGGTGCAACTGAAGCTTTTTATTGGCGACTTCGTGGCGCTTTAGAAAATCGTAATTGTGAGTTTTATACTGAGAAAGAAAAGGAGAGAGGGCTTAATAAACTTAATGAAATACTTTCTGCAAATGGATTTAGGCGCTGTAAACGAACTTTAAAAAAGGTTTAATAGCATAACTTAAAGGTGTTTGCGTCTAAAAAATCATCTATCGATAAATTTTTTTTAAAAAGTGCTTGCGTGGATTTCAAAAATCCCTATAATGCACCCCACACAACGACGCGCTGTTGTGAATCTTTAATAAAACCAGTGCGTCGTTGTTTTTTGCTCTTTAACAATATATCAGACAATCTGTGTGGGCACTTGTTGATTGACTTGTTTTAAAAATATTTTTTAATTTTGAAGTCTTAATAGGTGCTAACTAGAAATTCATAATACTTTTTTAAGTAGTGACATTTTATGTCAGCAGTATTGAGCGATTGAACTTGAATTGAAGAGTTTGATCATGGCTCAGATTGAACGCTGGCGGCAGGCTTAACACATGCAAGTCGAACGGTAACATAAAGAAGCTTGCTTCTTTGATGACGAGTGGCGGACGGGTGAGTAATGCTTGGGAATCTAGCTTATGGAGGGGGATAACTACGGGAAACTGTAGCTAATACCGCGTAATATCGAAAGATTAAAGTGTGGGACCTTCGGGCCACATGCCATAGGATGAGCCCAAGTGGGATTAGGTAGTTGGTGAGGTAAAGGCTCACCAAGCCGACGATCTCTAGCTGGTCTGAGAGGATGACCAGCCACACTGGGACTGAGACACGGCCCAGACTCCTACGGGAGGCAGCAGTGGGGAATATTGCGCAATGGGGGCAACCCTGACGCAGCCATGCCGCGTGAATGAAGAAGGCCTTCGGGTTGTAAAGTTCTTTCGGTAGCGAGGAAGGCATTTAGTTTAATAGACTAGGTGATTGACGTTAACTACAGAAGAAGCACCGGCTAACTCCGTGCCAGCAGCCGCGGTAATACGGAGGGTGCGAGCGTTAATCGGAATAACTGGGCGTAAAGGGCACGCAGGCGGTGACTTAAGTGAGGTGTGAAAGCCCCGGGCTTAACCTGGGAATTGCATTTCATACTGGGTCGCTAGAGTACTTTAGGGAGGGGTAGAATTCCACGTGTAGCGGTGAAATGCGTAGAGATGTGGAGGAATACCGAAGGCGAAGGCAGCCCCTTGGGAATGTACTGACGCTCATGTGCGAAAGCGTGGGGAGCAAACAGGATTAGATACCCTGGTAGTCCACGCTGTAAACGATGTCGATTTGGGGGTTGAGCTTTAAGTTTGGCGCCCGTAGCTAACGTGATAAATCGACCGCCTGGGGAGTACGGCCGCAAGGTTAAAACTCAAATGAATTGACGGGGGCCCGCACAAGCGGTGGAGCATGTGGTTTAATTCGATGCAACGCGAAGAACCTTACCTACTCTTGACATCCAGAGAACTTTCCAGAGATGGATTGGTGCCTTCGGGAACTCTGAGACAGGTGCTGCATGGCTGTCGTCAGCTCGTGTTGTGAAATGTTGGGTTAAGTCCCGCAACGAGCGCAACCCTTATCCTTTGTTGCCAGCGATTAGGTCGGGAACTCAAAGGAGACTGCCGGTGATAAACCGGAGGAAGGTGGGGATGACGTCAAGTCATCATGGCCCTTACGAGTAGGGCTACACACGTGCTACAATGGCGTATACAGAGGGAAGCGATAGTGCGAGCTGGAGCGAATCTCACAAAGTACGTCTAAGTCCGGATTGGAGTCTGCAACTCGACTCCATGAAGTCGGAATCGCTAGTAATCGCAAATCAGAATGTTGCGGTGAATACGTTCCCGGGCCTTGTACACACCGCCCGTCACACCATGGGAGTGGGTTGTACCAGAAGTAGATAGCTTAACCTTCGGGAGGGCGTTTACCACGGTATGATTCATGACTGGGGTGAAGTCGTAACAAGGTAACCGTAGGGGAACCTGCGGTTGGATCACCTCCTTACCAAAAACGAGAGACAATAAGTGTCCACACAGATTGATTGATATATTGTAGAAAATGAATGAAGAGAGAAAAGTGCGTAAGCAAAATGTAAGATAGAGTATCTTTATTTGTTGTCCCCATCGTCTAGAGGCCTAGGACATCGCCCTTTCACGGCGGTAACCGGGGTTCGAATCCCCGTGGGGACGCCAAATAAAGATAACTTTATTATCTTCTGTTCTTTAACAACCAGGAAACAAGCTGAAAAACTGAAGAGACTTTCAAGTCCTTTAAGGATAAGAAAAAGTCTGAGTAAGAATAAAATCTTGATTGAACAAAAGCAATCAAGTGTTTAGTTGAAAACACAACATCAAGAATTTTTGAGGTTGTATAGTTAAGTGACTAAGCGTACAAGGTGGATGCCTTGGCAATCAGAGGCGATGAAGGACGTGCTAATCTGCGAAAAGCTTGGATGAGTCGATAAGAGGCGTTTAATCCAAGATGTCCGAATGGGGAAACCCAGTAGATGAAGAATCTACTATCACTTACTGAATCCATAGGTAAGTGAGGCAAACCGGGAGAACTGAAACATCTAAGTACCCCGAGGAAAAGAAATCAACCGAGATTTCGTTAGTAGCGGCGAGCGAACGCGAAGGAGCCTGTTAGTGATAATGACAGAGACAGAGGAACAAGCTGGGAAGCTTGGCGATACAGGGTGATAGCCCCGTACTCGAAGTCCAGGTCATGGTACTAAGCTAACGATAAGTAGGGCGGGACACGTGATATCCTGTTTGAAGATGGGGGGACCATCCTCCAAGGCTAAATACTCCTGATTGACCGATAGTGAACCAGTACTGTGAAGGAAAGGCGAAAAGAACCCCGGTGAGGGGAGTGAAATAGAACCTGAAACCTTGTACGTACAAGCAGTGGGAGCCCTTTTAAGGGTGACTGCGTACCTTTTGTATAATGGGTCAGCGACTTATATTTTGTAGCGAGGTTAACCGAATAGGGGAGCCGAAGGGAAACCGAGTCTTAACTGGGCGTCTAGTTGCAAGGTATAGACCCGAAACCCGGTGATCTAGCCATGGGCAGGTTGAAGGTTGGGTAACACTAACTGGAGGACCGAACCGACTAATGTTGAAAAATTAGCGGATGACTTGTGGCTGGGGGTGAAAGGCCAATCAAACCGGGAGATAGCTGGTTCTCCCCGAAATCTATTTAGGTAGAGCCTTGAGCGGACACCTTCGGGGGTAGAGCACTGTTTCGGCTAGGGGTCCATCCCGGATTACCAACCCGATGCAAACTACGAATACCGAAGAGTGATACTCAGGAGACACACGGCGGGTGCTAACGTCCGTCGTGGAGAGGGAAACAACCCAGACCGCCAGCTAAGGTCCCAAAGTCTATATTAAGTGGGAAACGAAGTGGGAAGGCTTAGACAGCTAGGATGTTGGCTTAGAAGCAGCCATCATTTAAAGAAAGCGTAATAGCTCACTAGTCGAGTCGGCCTGCGCGGAAGATGTAACGGGGCTCAAATATAGCACCGAAGCTGCGGCATCAGACGAAAGTCTGTTGGGTAGGGGAGCGTTCTGTAAGCGGATGAAGGTGGCTCGAGAGGGCTGCTGGACGTATCAGAAGTGCGAATGCTGACATAAGTAACGATAAAACGGGTGAAAAACCCGTTCGCCGGAAGACCAAGGGTTCCTGTCCAACGTTAATCGGGGCAGGGTGAGTCGGCCCCTAAGGCGAGGCTGAAAAGCGTAGTCGATGGGAAACGGGTTAATATTCCCGTACTTGGATAAACTGCGATGTGGGGACGGAGCAGGTTAGGTTATCGCACTGTTGGATATGTGCGTTTAAGTTTGTAGGTGTGAAGTTTAGGCAAATCCGGACTTCTTTAACACTGAGAGATGATGACGAGGCTCTACGGAGCTGAAGTAACCGATACCACACTTCCAGGAAAAGCCACTAAGCTTCAGGTTTATCTAAACCGTACTGAAAACCGACACAGGTGGTCAGGTAGAGAATACTCAGGCGCTTGAGAGAACTCGGGTGAAGGAACTAGGCAAAATAGCACCGTAACTTCGGGAGAAGGTGCGCCGGCGTAGATTGTAGTCCCTTGCGGGCGAAGGTTGAACCGGTCGAAGATACCAGCTGGCTGCAACTGTTTATTAAAAACACAGCACTCTGCAAACACGAAAGTGGACGTATAGGGTGTGATGCCTGCCCGGTGCTGGAAGGTTAATTGATGGTGTAATCGAAAGAGAAGCTCCTGATCGAAGCCCCAGTAAACGGCGGCCGTAACTATAACGGTCCTAAGGTAGCGAAATTCCTTGTCGGGTAAGTTCCGACCTGCACGAATGGCATAATGATGGCCAGGCTGTCTCCACCCGAGACTCAGTGAAATTGAAATCGCCGTGAAGATGCGGTGTACCCGCGGCTAGACGGAAAGACCCCGTGAACCTTTACTATAGCTTGACACTGAACATTGAATTTTGATGTGTAGGATAGGTGGGAGACTATGAAGATGATACGCCAGTATTGTTGGAGTCGTCCTTGAAATACCACCCTTTAACGTTTGATGTTCTAACGAAGATTACGAAACGTGGTCTCGGACAGTGTCTGGTGGGTAGTTTGACTGGGGCGGTCTCCTCCCAAAGAGTAACGGAGGAGCACGAAGGTTTGCTAATGACGGTCGGACATCGTCAGGTTAGTGCAATGGTATAAGCAAGCTTAACTGCGAGACAGACAAGTCGAGCAGGTACGAAAGTAGGTCATAGTGATCCGGTGGTTCTGAATGGAAGGGCCATCGCTCAACGGATAAAAGGTACTCCGGGGATAACAGGCTGATACCGCCCAAGAGTTCATATCGACGGCGGTGTTTGGCACCTCGATGTCGGCTCATCACATCCTGGGGCTGAAGTAGGTCCCAAGGGTATGGCTGTTCGCCATTTAAAGTGGTACGCGAGCTGGGTTTAGAACGTCGTGAGACAGTTCGGTCCCTATCTGCCGTGGGCGTTGGAGAATTGATTGGGGCTGCTCCTAGTACGAGAGGACCGGAGTGGACGCACCACTGGTGTTCCGGTTGTGTCGCCAGACGCATTGCCGGGTAGCTAAGTGCGGAAGAGATAAGTGCTGAAAGCATCTAAGCACGAAACTTGCCAAGAGATGAGTTCTCCCTGTCTTTAAGACAGTAAGGGTTGTTTAAGACTAAGACGTAGATAGGTCTGGTGTGTAAGCGGTGCGAGCCGTTGAGCTAACAGATACTAATTGCCCGAGAGGCTTAACTATACAACGCTCAAGGGTTTTGGGTGTTGAGAAGACGAAACAAACTCAGAGAAGAAAGAGAAAGTTTTGAAGTTAAATCAGCTTGTTTGGTTGTGAGCGCTAGAGATAGCGGAACAGAAAGAAATAGAGTTATTAAAGGAATAATCCTGGCGGCGATAGAGCGGTGGTCCCACCTGACCCCATACCGAACTCAGAAGTGAAACGCCGATGCGCCGATGGTAGTGTGGGGCTTCCCCATGTGAGAGTAGGACACCGCCAGGTACTGAATAGAAGAACCCCGAGCTGAATGGCTTGGGGTTTTTTTGTTTATGGAGTTTTAGCAAAGTGTTGATTCTATGATACAATCACCGCCGTAATTTTAATAAAACAAGAGAAAATATGACCGCACTTAATGTATTAATTTATCCAGATGATCACCTTAAGGTTGTTTGTGAGCCAGTTGTAGAAGTCAATGATGACATTCGTAAAATTGTAGATGATATGTTTGATACGATGTACCAAGAAGAAGGCATTGGTCTTGCTGCTCCACAGGTAGATATCTTGCAGCGTATTATTACGATTGATATTGAAGGTGACAAACAAAATCAATTAGTGTTGATTAATCCAGAAATTTTGGCTTCTGAAGGTGAAACAGGCATTGAAGAAGGTTGTTTATCTATTCCTGGATTCCGTGCTTTAGTGCCTCGTAAAGAAAAAGTCACGGTAAAAGCGTTAGATCGTCATGGAAAAGAATTTACGCTTGATGCGGATGGTTTATTAGCAATCTGTATTCAACATGAGATCGATCATTTGAACGGTATTTTATTTGTGGATTATCTTTCACCGTTGAAACGTCAACGTATCAAAGAAAAATTAGTGAAATATAAAAAACAAATTGCAAAACAATAATCAAAAGTGCGGTATAAAATGACCGCACTTTTCCTATCAACGCCATAACGTAGAACATTATGAAACCATTGAATATCATCTTTGCCGGTACGCCGGACTTCGCAGCACAACATCTTGCTGCACTCTTAAATTCACATCACAATATTATTGCTGTTTATACGCAGCCAGATAAACCGGCTGGCCGCGGTAAAAAATTGCAGGCGAGTCCTGTAAAGCAATTAGCAGAACAGCATCAAATTCCTGTTTATCAACCAAAATCCTTGCGTAAAGAAGAAGCACAAGCAGAGCTTAAAGCGTTAAATGCCGATGTGATGGTTGTTGTCGCTTATGGTTTGATTTTACCTCAAGCAGTGTTAGATATGCCTCGTTTAGGTTGTTTAAATGTGCATGGCTCTCTGTTGCCACGTTGGCGTGGCGCTGCACCTATTCAGCGATCTATTTGGGCTGGAGATCAACAAACAGGTGTGACAATTATGCAGATGGATGCAGGCTTAGATACTGGCGATATGTTACACAAAGTGTATTGTGATATTGATGCGCAAGAAACCTCCGCCTCGCTTTACCATAAGTTAGCTGAAATTGCGCCGTCTGCATTGATTGATGTTTTGGATCATTTGGAAGAAGGGAAATTCATTGCAGAAAAACAAGATGATAGCCAAAGTAACTATGCAGAGAAACTTTCCAAAGAAGAGGCTAAATTAGATTGGTCGCTATCGGCAGTCCAGCTTGAACGCAATATCCGCGCGTTTAATCCTTGGCCGATTAGTTTCCTACAGTTAACTGATGAGCAAGGTAATGAACAAACCTTAAAAATTTATGCTGCAGCGGTATTGCCACATGTGGATAAACCAGCTGGGACGATTTTAAGTGTCGATAAAAAAGGTATCCAAATTGCCACGAAAGAAGGCGTTTTAAATTTATTGCAACTTCAGCCCGCAGGCAAGAAACCTATGTCTGTGCAAGACTTCCTCAATGGTCGAGCAGATTGGTTCCAGGTTGGTAAGGTTCTAAACTAATGGTATTTCAACGAAAAAAAACGGAAAAATCGACCGCACTTTCGGTACGCGCTATTGCTGCTCAAGTGATTTTACAGGTTTTAGATCAAGGTAAGTCCTTATCAACGTTGCTTCCTGAAGTGCAATCGCAGGTAAAACCACAGGATTTACCTTTATTACAGGAAATCACCTTTGGTATTTGTCGCGTATTGCCTCGTTTAGAAAATATTATAAAAAAACTATTAGATAAGCCATTGAAGGGGAAAACCCGCATCGTGCACTGCTTGCTATTGGTGGGATTGTACCAATTACTTTATATGCGCGTGCCCGCTCATGCGGCGGTAGATGAAGTGGTGAACGCCACAAAATCATTAAAATCAGATAGTTTCCGTGGTTTGGTTAATGGTGTACTGCGTCGTTTCTTACGGGAGCAAGAGGATATTCTTGCTGTAGTAGATAAGCATTGGCAAACGCTTCATCCTGAATGGTTTGTGAATAAACTCAAAAAAGCTTATCCGAATTGGCGTGAAATTATTGAGGCGAATAACCAAAAGCCACCAATGTGGTTACGGGTCAATCAACAGCAAAATAACACGAAAACTTACAGCACTTTGTTGGAAGAGCAAGAGATAGCAGCATTTGAATGTGATAACCCACATGCTTTGCGTTTAGCTCAACCACTTTCTGTCTCAAAACTACCAAATTTTGAACAAGGTGCAGTAACTGTTCAGGATCTCAATGCGCAATGGTCGGCCTTATTGCTTGAGCCACAAAATGGTGAATTAATTTTAGATGCTTGCGCGGCGCCAGGTGGGAAAACTACGCATATTTTAGAAATGGCGCCACAAGCGAAAGTGATTGCGCTTGATGTCGAGGCTCATCGCTTAAAACGCGTCGAAGAAAATCTTACCCGTTTGAATCAACAGGCGACAGTCGTTTGTGGTGATGCGACCGAGCCTGAAAAATGGCTTTCAGAAATAGGTTTAAATGGTGCATCCTTTGATCGTATTTTATTAGATGCACCTTGCTCAGCAACGGGCGTGATTCGTCGCCATCCAGATATTAAATGGTTACGTCAAGAAACAGATATTGCTCAATTGGTTGCCTTACAAGGACAAATTCTAAAAGCGCTTTGGGCAAAATTGAAACCTAATGGCATTTTGCTTTATGCGACTTGCTCGGTGCTTCCCGATGAGAATAGTCAGCAAATACAGCATCTTTTAGCTGAAACATCTGATGCAGAATTAATGCCATTGCCGTTTGAACAAACGGAAAATACGATTGGAATCCAATTCTTACCACAAGAGAATGGCGGGGATGGTTTCTATTATGCAAAATTGAGAAAACGGTCAGCTTAAATGAATTTGCCTTTAATTGATGTCGTCATTCCTTGCTATAACGCTGAACAAACGCTTGTTCGTGCAGTAGAGTCTGTGTTGCAGCAAAATAATCTTGGTCTCCTTTGGCTGATTGATGATGCCTCGACAGATAATACATTAGCATTAGCCTTACAGCTTGCAAAACAATATCCAGACAGAATTTCTGTCGAACAAATGCCGAAAAATAGTGGCGTTGCGATGGCTCGAAATTGGGGGGCGATGCTCTCTGCTAAAAGTGCAGTCGATTTTGTCGCATTTTTAGATGCGGATGATGCATACGAACCTGGAGCATTGGAAGTGGCTTCGGCAACATTTTATTTTCAGCCAGATACTTCGGTCGTGAGATTAGCATTAAAGCCGATAAATTTAGCCCAACATTATGCGGAACACCCTAATTTTGATCAGGCATGGCAATATATGCGCATGACCTGCGGGGGAAATATCGTTTTCAATAAAGCTTTTTTCTTAGCGTGTGGCGGATTTCCTACACATCAATTATTCCGAGAGCTCGGCGGTGAAGATGGCGCTTTAGGCATTGCAACCACTAAAACGGCAAAAGTAGCGACATTATTTGAAGATGTAGGCGTGTTGCATTTTTGTCGTGAAGGGATGCATGCAGAACGTTTGCTCGATGGTCTGTTATTTGGTAAACAAGATTCTTCGATTACTTCAGAAAAAATGGCAGAAGCAGAACAAGTAACGGCGACCATTTGTCGCCGCATTGAAACATTAAAGTGCGGTCTAAATTCAGCTGAAATTGGTATCCGACCTTTGGTTGTGGAGAGAACAGAATGAAAATAATCATCTTAGGTGCAGGACAAGTAGGCACAACACTTGCGGCAAATTTAGTGAGTGAAGATAACGATATCACACTAGTCGATAATGAATCTCAACATTTGCAGAATTTGCAAGATAAGCATGATTTACGTGTGGTTAAAGGTTCGCCTTCTTCACCCAAGATTTTACGAGATGCTGGGGCAGCAGATGCAGACTTGATGGTTGCCGTAACCGCATCTGATGAAACTAATATGATTGCTTGCCAGTTGGGATATACACTTTTCAACACACCAACTCGTATTGCACGTATTCGTAATGCGGAATATTTGCGTGAGAAAGATAAATTATTTAATGATGAAAACGTGCCCATCGATCATCTGATTTCGCCAGAGAATTTAGTTACAGATGAGATTACACGCTTAATTGCTTATCCAGGTGCGTTGCAAGTGGCGCATTTTGCCAATAATCGAATTAGCATTGTGATCGTAAAAGCGTATTACGGCGGTCCATTAGTAGGCTATGCGTTATCCGCTTTTAAAGAGCATATGCCACATATTGATTGCCGTATCATTTCAATTTTACGTAATGATAAATTAATTCGCCCGCAAGGTTCGACCATTATTGAGGCGGGAGATGAAATCACCTTCATTTGTGCGACAGAACACATTAAAGCGGTAATGAGCGAATTGCAACGCCTTGAGAAAACTTACAAGCGTATCATGATTGTCGGCAGCGGGAATATTGCCTCTGGTGTTGCAAAACAGCTAGAAGATAAGTATCAAGTAAAACTCATTGAGCGTGATGGTGAAAAAGCAAAAGTGTTGGCAGAGAAACTCTCTAAAACCCTTGTTTTCCATGGTGACGCCTCTGATCAAAACCTACTTTTTGAAGAACATATCGAAAACGTCGATGTCTTTTTATCATTAAGTGCGGACGATGAAGCCAATATTATGTCGGCGTTACTGGCAAAACGTCTTGGTGCTAAAAAAGCCATGGTACTGATTCAGCGCATGGCATATATCAATTTGATTCAAGGTGGAACCATTGATATTGCGGTTTCACCACAACAAGCGACAATTTCCGCTTTATTAGGACATGTGCGTAAAGGGGATATCAAAAACGTGGCATCTTTGCGTCATGGTACTGCGGAAGCCATTGAACTTGTGGTACATGGCGATTCGACCACATCCAATGTGGTTGGAAGACAGATTGGCGATATTAAACTTCCAGTTGGTGCAATGATTGCGGCAATTTTACGTAAAAATGAGGTTATCATTGCACGTCGTCAGGTGACCATTGAAGAAAGTGATAGTGTCATTGTTTATATTAATGACAAGAAATCTGTGTCAGAAATAGAAAAATTATTCCAACCAAGTGCATTTTTTATTTAAATAATAGTTTACTTTTTAATCTGAAAATCTATAATACGCACTCTTTTAATTTTTTAAACCAACACAAAAGGAAATTTTATGAGCTTTCTTAAAGAATTCCGCGAATTCGCAATGCGCGGCAACGTAGTAGATATGGCAGTCGGTGTGATCATCGGTGGTGCTTTTGGTAAAATCGTAAGTTCACTTGTCGGTGACGTAGTAATGCCTGTATTAGGTATTTTAACTGGTGGCGTAGATTTCAAAGATTTAAAAATCACGTTAGCAGAAGCGGTAGGTGAAACTCCTGCAGTAACATTAAACTACGGTGTATTTATTCAAAACGTCTTTGATTTCATCATTATTGCATTTGCAATCTTCATGATGATCAAAGGTATCAACAAAGTGAAAAAACCAGTAGAAGAAGTAAAAGGTCCTTCACAAGAAGAATTACTTACTGAAATTCGCGATTTATTAAAAAAATAATAAGAATTTAATCTAAATAAAGAAAGGTTGGTATTTTACCAACCTTTTCTTTTACCTAAAATTTAAGCTTTTAATAATAATGCGACGGCCTCGCAAGCAATGCCTTCACTTCTACCGGTAAAACCAAGTTTTTCTGTTGTGGTTGCTTTCACGTTTACTTGCTCAATATCACAATGTAAATCTTCTGCAATTTTCGCTCGCATTGCATCTATATGAGGACGCATTTTAGGGGCTTGAGCAATAATGGTTACATCCACATTACCGACCTTATAGCCTTTTGCTTGTACTTGGCTGAATGCTTCTCGTAATAAAACACGGCTATCTGCATTCTTATATTGCATATCGGTATCAGGGAAGAGTTTACCAATATCACCTAATGCTACTGCACCTAATAAAGCATCTGTTAAGGCATGTAAGGCGACATCACCATCAGAATGGGCAATAAACCCAGTGTGGTAAGGCACTTCAACGCCACCAATAATTAAAGGGCGGTCTTCACCAAAGGCATGAACATCAAACCCATGTCCGATTCGTATCATAGCGTTTTCCTTGTTAAATAAAATTCGGCTAAAGCTAAATCTTCTGGACGCGTGACTTTAATATTATCACTTCGTCCTGCGACTAAGTGCGGTTGAAATCCGGCTAGTTCCATCGCAGAGGCTTCATCTGTAATATTGGCGCCTTGAGAAAGCCCCTGTTTAAGTGCATTTCTTAATAGATCGCAACGGAAAAATTGAGGCGTCTGAGCAAGCCAGAGTTCAGTGCGATCTTCTGTTTTAATAATATTTTGTTGTTTATTCGCGCGTTTAATCGTATCGACCGCTGGAATAGCTAAAATAGCACCTTGCTCATCATCGATTTGGAGCAATTTATCTAAATCTTGATGTGTTAAACAAGGTCTGGCTGCATCATGCACCAACACCCAAGCATGGTCATTTTTGATAGCGTTGAGTCCATTTAGAACTGACTCTGCTCGTGTTTCTCCCCCTTCAACTAGGGTGATATTTTGATGAGGGAATAAGGTAATTTCAGAAAGATAGGGATCATTTTTTCCCACCGCAAGGATAACGTGATTGATTGCAGTATGGGATAGAATGACTGAGAGCGTATGTTCCAGAATCGTCTTGTCTAGGATTTTTAGATATTGCTTCGGTTTGTTTGCCTGCATACGGCTTCCAACGCCTGCAGCAGGAATGACGGCAATAATTTCGCGGCTCATTATTTATGCTCTTTGACGATGTGATAGAACACTTCGTTTGGTTTGACCATATCATGGCTCATGCGTGCACGCTCTTCAATGGATTCAAAACCTTTTGTTAATCCTTGAATTTCGGCGGAAATCATTTGATTTCTTTGTGAGAGCTTTTCATTTTCAGCTTTATTCTCTTTGATTTGAGCTTCGACATCTTTGTAGTCAAAATAGCCATTTTTACCAAACCAAAGATCGTACTGAAATAGCACGAGAATACCCACTAAAATTCCAATGAAAAGACGCATAAATTACCTATTATTTCTGAAAACTGGGGATAGTTTACCGTGAAATACAGCGAAATGCGATGAAAAAGTGCGGTTAAAAAATAAGATGATTTTTGAAGTGATTTCATCGGGCTTGTTAGATTACTTCAGAATGAAAAATGTGATCTATCTCACAAATTAGTTATAAACTTTGATAAATCCATAGTCACTGCCCAAATAGGCTTGCTATACTTTTGTCTGTCATTATGACTTTTTAACAAGAAGGAACAATCAATGAAAACAACATTAAAACTTACCGCTATTGCAGCGATGTCAGCATTTATTTTAACGGGTTGCGCGACTCAAAATAAAAGTGCAGAAGCTGATGCACAGCTTCAACAACAAGCGGTATTAGGTCTAAACTGGATTCAACAATCAGGTGAATACCAAGCCCTTTCTTACCAAGCATACAATGCGGCAAAAGTAGCATTTGATCACGCTAAAGTGAAAAAAGGTAAGAAAAAAGCCGTTGTGGTGGATTTAGATGAAACCATGTTAGATAACAGCCCTTATGCAGGTTGGCAAGTTCAAAACAACAAACCATTTGATGGCAAAGACTGGACTCGTTGGGTAGAAGCGCGTCAATCAGGTGTGGTACCAGGTGCAGTAGAATTCAATAACTATGTAAATACCCACGGCGGTAAAATGTTCTACGTTTCTAATCGTAAAGAAAGCAATGAAAAAGCAGGTACGATTGATGACATGAAACGTTTAGGTTTTAATGGTGTTGAAGATTCAGCGTTTTACTTGAAAAAAGATAAATCACCAAAAGCAGCACGTTTTGAAGAAATTGAAAAACAAGGCTATGAAATCGTCGTTTATGTGGGTGATAACCTCGATGACTTCGGCGATGAAATCTACGGTAAACAAAATGCAGAACGTCGTGATTTCGTGGCACAAAACAAAGCGAAATTTGGTAAAACATTCATCGTTTTACCTAACCCGAACTACGGCGGTTTTGAAGGTGGTTTAGCGAAAGATTACTTCAAAGGCGATTCAAGCAGCAAAGTGAAAGCACGTTTAGATGCAATTAAGGCTTGGGATGGTAAATAATTCCCTTTTTTAGATAAAGTAACACCCGCAGAGATGCGGGTGTTTTGTTTTAGTCGAAAAGTGCGGTCTATTTTCGCATCATTTTTTCTTTATGCGCTGCGAAGTCGCCACCTTTGGCAAGCATACGAAGTTGTAAGATAACGCGCTCTTTTAGCAAATCTTGTTCAGCTTTGGTCATGTCTAAGGCGTTGGAGCCAGCCGTGAATACGATGGTTACCATGCCTTCTGCCTGTACATAAGACACATATTGAGAATAGTGATTTTTCTTCGCAATATATTCAGCCAATTCATCAACAAAGTGTTTGATTTCACGGGCGGCTGCGGTACGGAAAGCTTGAGAAGTGCCTGAACTTTCACGTAAAAGCAAACGGAACACGTTGGTGCTGTGAGTGATAAATTCAAAAAAGGTTTCAACAGAAACACGGATGACACTACCGCCGGCATCAATGCGCTTACGTGCTTGACGCATTAATTGGCGAAGCGTTAAGCCAGCCTCATCAACCATTTCTAATCCGAGCTCATCCATATCGCTAAAGTGGCGATAGAAAGAAGTTGGTGCAATGCCCGCTTCTCGCGCAACTTCGCGTAAGCTTAAATTAGAAAAGCTTTTTTCTGCACTTAACTGATTAAATGCTGCGTCAATTAAGGCTCGACGGGTTTTTTCTTTTTGAATTGCTCGAACACCAGCCATTTGGTTTTCCTCAGCTTATGATAAATTATTTTTTCTTCGCTAAAATCGATTTAACTTGTTCACTGACCGCACTTGCAACACGTTCGTAGCGATTACGTAATGGTGAACCTGGGCGGTAAACGAGAGCAATAGTACGAGACGGTTCTGGTGAATGGCAAGGAATATATTTTACGCCTTTACGTGTGCCTTCATTTAATACAGCAAGTTCTGGCATAAAGGTAATACCTGCATTAGCTGCCACCATATTGCGTAAAGTTTCTAGACTCGTCGCTTGGAAGTGAGAGTCTTCTTTCGCACCGGCCGTAAAACAATAATCCAGTGCTTGATTACGTAAACAGTGCCCATCATCTAACATGAGCATTTCTTGCCCTTTTAAGGTATTCATGGCAATTTTGCTTTCTGATGCCCATGGATGTTCTTCTGAAACAGCAAGTAACATTTTTTCATCAAAAATGGGTACTTCGATAAAGGCTTCCGTTTCGGGGACACGAGCCACAATCGCACAATCTAAGCGACCTGTTTCTAATTGCTCTAATAGTTGATGTGTTTGAGCTTCGTAAAGAAAAACTTCTAAATCTGGGAAAGTTTCTTTTAATGTTGGTACAATGTAAGGAAGTAGATAAGGACCAACAGTTGGGATGAGTCCGATGTGTAATGGACCCGTCATTTCTTTGCCTTGATTGCTGGCCATTTCTTTAAGTAATTTTACTTCACGTAATACGGTGCGAGCTTGTTCAACAAGTAACATGCCCGATTGAGTGAAGAGGACTTTACGGCTAGTACGTTCAAGTAAAATAATGCCTAACTCATCTTCGAGTTTGCGGATTTGACCACTTAAAGTTGGTTGGCTAACATTGCAAGAATCCGCCGCACGACGGAAATGTTTGAATTCAGAAAGGGCAACTAAGTATTCTAAATCACGAATATTCATAGGGTTCTCACTTTATAGAATATGTCAATTAAAAGGATAGAATTAATTGATTGTAACTATATCACAAAACTTTCTATAATGCCTACCAAGTTTTTAAGGCAAATTCATTTAACTAACAGAGGAGACACATTATGTCTAATATGGAAGGAAAAAAAGTCCCACAAGTTACATTCCGTACTCGTCAAGGTGATCAATGGGTTGATGTAACCACATCTGAATTATTTGATAACAAAACTGTTGTTGTTTTCTCATTACCAGGTGCGTTCACGCCAACTTGTTCATCTTCTCACTTACCACGTTATAACGAGCTTGCACCCGTTTTCAAACAACATGGTGTAGATGATATTTTAGTTGTATCAGTAAATGATACGTTTGTGATGAATGCTTGGAAAGAAGCTGAAGAAGCACATAACGTAAAATTCATTCCGGATGGTAACGGTACCTTCACTGAAGGTATGGGCATGTTAGTCGGAAAAGATGATTTAGGTTTTGGTAAACGTTCTTGGCGTTATTCTATGCTCGTGAAAAATGGCGTAGTGGAAAAAATGTTTATCGAACCAAATGAACCAGGCGATCCGTTTAAAGTATCTGATGCCGATACCATGTTGAAATACATTGCACCAGATTATCAAGTGCAAGAATCAATCGCAATCTTCACTAAACCAGGTTGCCCATATTGCGCGAAAGCAAAACAACTTTTACGTGATAAAGGTTTAAGCTTTGAAGAAATCGTATTAGGTCAAGATGCAACTATCGTGAGTGTACGTGCGGTTTCTGGTCGTGCAACTGTGCCACAAGTATTCATCGGTGGTAAACATATTGGCGGTAGCGACGATTTAGAAAAATACTTTGCATAATTGATTGCAGGTAGGAATTTTTTATATTTTTGATTATTAGGAACATAATTTAAAAGGGAGCGAAAGCTCCCTTTTTTGTTGTCTATTGTATTGTTATGTTCTTAAGCGTTAAAACCAATGTAGCAAACCGAGATTAAAACGACGTAGAAAATGAGCGCACTTAGCAGTAATAATTTTACGGCAAGTTTAGGTTTGTGCTGATGCAACTTATAAAGTAAACGTGCAATCAAAACCAAAACAAAGGGGTAAACCCAAAAGATAATCGAGAAAAGATCGATCTGAAAATCGCTCAGTGTAGGGTTTTTCACAAAAGAAGTAGAAAGCAAAGAGGCCATAGGCCACAGTAAAATGGGTAAACAAAATGCCGCGATTCCCCAAGCGAAGCCACTAAATCCTGTCGGCATAGTTTGTTTTTTCATAATGAACCTTATATGATTGACGAAAAATAAAAAGGAATATAACAAATGCCGTCTTTATTTGATAGTGAAACCGATGCGCCAGAAGAGAGAAAAGTATTGAAACGCACATTGAGCGCACAAAAAATCACATTTATTTTGACTGCACTTTGCACGGTGATTTATCTCTTGCAGAATATCGGATTTGAAGAGCCGATTATGGATTTATTCCATTATCCGGCTTATTCTTGGGAAGATCAGGAAGTATGGCGCTATTTCACTCATGCTATCGTTCATTTGTCGGTACCGCATATTTTATTTAACCTTTCGTGGTTTTGGTTATTCGGTGGTGCGATTGAACGCCGATTTGGTTCTCTCCATTTTTTATTATTAGTTTTAGTCTCTGCTGCAGTGAGTGGCGCGGTACAGAATTATTTTACCGGTCCCGCCTTTTTCGGGCTATCTGGTGTGGTTTATGCCGTGTTAGGTTATGTGTTGGTGGTGGACAAATTGCACCCGCATAGTTTTGACTTACCAGAAGGCTTTTTTACAATGTTACTGGTAGGGCTTGTATTTGGCTTTATTAGTCCGCTTTTTGGTATTAATATAGGGAACGCTGCCCACATTTCAGGCTTTATCTTAGGATTGGTTTGGGGATTTCTGCAGACTAAAATTAAGGCTAAATCGTTTAGCTAATTCAAATTTATAGGCATTTATATGAAGCAATCATTACGCCATCAGAAAATAATTGAGCTTGTGAAGCTAAAAGGGTATGCCAGTACAGAAGAACTGGTTATCGAACTGGAAGTTAGTCCTCAGACTATTCGACGCGATCTGAATATCCTTGCAGAACAAGATTTAATTCGTCGTCATCATGGTGGTGCGGCCCCTTCTTCTACCGCAGAAAACTCTGATTACATTGAACGTAAACAATTTTTCCCTTCCCAAAAAAGTGCGATTGCACGAGAGGTGGCAAAACGTATTCCAAATGGTGCCTCCTTATTTATTGATATTGGTACGACACCAGAAGCCGTGGCAAATGCTTTGTTAAATCATGAACGCTTACGCATTGTGACAAATAATCTCAATGCTGCTCATTTATTACGACAAAATGAAACCTTTGATATTACGATGGCAGGCGGTTCCTTACGTAAGGATGGGGGAATTATCGGCGAGGCAACGGTTAATTTTATTTCGCAATTCCGTTTAGATTTCGGGATTCTGGGTATTAGTGCGATTGACCTTGACGGTTCATTATTGGACTATGATTATCACGAAGTTCAAGTAAAACGCGCCATTATAGAAAGTTCGCGTCAAACTTTATTAGCGACCGACCATTCGAAATTCTCTCGACAAGCTATTGTGCGATTAGGGGAGCTCAAAGACGTGGATTATCTTTTCACGGATGATGTGCCAAAACAAATTGCAGATTATTTAGAAAATAGCAACACAAAGTTAGTGATTTGCAAATGATAGAAATGGGAAGTGCGGCCAAAATTGACCGCACTTTTTTTGTAGGCATCCATGCTTAGCCACTGCTGTTTCGACCAATTCAAAATTAACCCCATTCATGCCAATATCCTTATTAATATGAGATAAGGTTAATTTTGCTGCATATTAAATTGTTAAATTTTGGGGATAAAAACGGACGGCAAATCATTCGACTGCCAATTCTTTATTTAGGACTACGGGGAAGGTTTGCTTGAAGAGTCAAGAAAGACAAAAGCTTGATAGATCAAGTGGAGTACATCGAGATCCCTCTCTAAATGTAATTTATTTATACTGCTGTTTTTAAAAAAAGGGAATATTAAAATTACAAATATGTGATCGAGATCACAATTTAAATGCAAAAAGAAAGCCGCTTATTTTTGTTTAGAAAATAAGCGGCTATTTTACTGATTTTTTATCGATTTAAATTTACCGCGCCTTCATAACCAAGTTGTCGCCATGCCTCGTAAATCGTCACGGCTACTGAGTTGGATAAGTTCATGCTACGGCTATTTGCTGTCATAGGAATACGGATTTTTTGCTCCATTGGCATCTTATCTAAAATAGACATAGGAATACCACGTGTTTCAGGGCCAAACATCAAATAATCCCCTAATTCAAATTGCACTTCACTATGTGCGGGGCTGCCTTTGGTTGTCAGTGCAAAAAGACGTTTCGGTTTTTCGCTTTCTAAAAAGGCTTCAAAGGTTTTGTGTTTTTTGATTTCAGCAAATTCATGATAATCCAAGCCGGAACGACGTAATTTTTTATCATCCCATGTAAAGCCAAGTGGCTCGATTAAATGAAGGCGAAAGCCAGTGTTCGCACAAAGGCGAATAATATTTCCCGTATTTTGTGGAATTTCAGGTTCGTATAACACAATATCTAACATAATAATTTCCTAATCTTTTTGATACAGGCGGTAGCTCACCATACCTGCGGTTTTTTCTTTCAGTAATTGCCAATTGTCAGGCACGCTAAGCGGTTTGTCTTTTTCTGTTTCAACATAAATCAATGCATGAGGTAAGAGCCAATTCTTTTCCTCTAATAGGGTAATTGCTTGTTCGGCTAAACCAAAATGGAAAGGCGGATCTAAAAATACCACATCAAAGTTCGGTTGATTTTGCGCTTGTTTTAAAAATTCCAAACTATTTTGATTGATCACCTGAGCTTGTTCACTCGTTATTTTTAGCGTTTGCAAATTTTTCTTTAATTGGTTTGCCACGCTTTTATCTAACTCTAAAAACGTCACCTGTTTCGCTTGGCGAGAAAGGGCTTCAAAGCCAAGTGAACCACTGCCCGCAAAGCAATCAAGACAATGGCTATCCACAATGTAAGGCATCAACCAGTTGAATAAGGTTTCTTTTACGCGATCGCCTGTTGGACGCAAACCTTCCGCATTTAAAACCGGTAATTTTCGTCCACGCCAAAGACCTGCGATGATTCGAACTTCGCCTTTGGCATTTTGAACTTGCATTTTTTTCATAAAGAAACAGATTTTTAGTGAAAATTGTGCTTAGTTTAGACGATTTTTTGCTAGAATAGACAGTATTTTTTACAGATTTGTGTTTAAGAGAAGAATTTATGTCAGAAGAAAAGAAAAAAGGTGGATTTTGGGCCTCCCTTTTTGGTCGCAATAAAAAGCAAGAAGAACAAAAAATTGAGCCAATTATTGAAGAGCCATCTGTCGAACCTGCCGATGTTTCACCTGAGGAAGAAATTGTTCACGTTGAAGAGAACGTTCAATTAGAACAAGTTGAACAGGAAGAATTACAGGAATTAGCTGAACAACTGCAAGAAGATAAAGCAGAAGAGGTCGTTGTTGAGCATCTTGAACCTATCGTAGAACAAGTGATTTCACCTGAAAGTGCGGTCAATATTGAACCTGTTTTAGATACACCGGTGATTGAAACAATTGACGAAGAAACGGTAAAAACAGAAGAAATTTCAACCGCACTTCCTACAGCAGAGCCAGCAGAAAGCATTATTGAACAAAATAATGTCATTGAAGATCTTCCTGTGGTTGAAGCTGAGATTGAGCCTGAAATTGTTGACGATGTTAAAGACGAATTACGTTCAGATATCAATACCGAAACGCAAGAAAAACCAAGTGAAGGCGGCTTTTTCAGTCGTTTAGTCAAAGGCTTACTCAAAACCAAGCAAAATATTGGTGCAGGTTTCCGCTCTTTCTTTTTAGGCAAAAAAATTGATGATGATTTGTTTGATGAGTTGGAAGAGCAACTTTTAATTGCCGATATTGGCGTGCCAACAACGAATAAAATCATTAAGAATTTAACGGAGCATGCAAGTCGTAAACAATTACAAGATGCGGAATTACTTTACCAACAACTTAAAGTTGAAATGGTGGAGATCTTAAAACCTGTCGCGCAGCCGCTAGTTATTGATACGACTAAAAAACCGTATGTTATTTTAATGGTTGGCGTGAATGGTGTAGGTAAAACAACCACAATTGGTAAGTTAGCTCGTAAATTCCAAAATGAAGGAAAATCAGTCATGTTAGCAGCGGGGGATACTTTCCGTGCGGCAGCAGTAGAACAACTTCAAGTATGGGGCGAGCGTAACAATATTCCGGTGGTGGCACAAAGTACAGGGTCAGATTCTGCGTCGGTGATTTTTGATGCGATGCAATCTGCCGCAGCACGTAACATTGATATTTTAATTGCGGATACGGCAGGACGTTTACAAAATAAAAATAATCTCATGGATGAATTGAAGAAAATTGTTCGTGTCATGAGAAAATACGATGAAACCGCACCGCACGAAATTATGCTTACCTTAGATGCAGGTACAGGACAAAATGCGATTAGCCAAGCTAAACTCTTTGATGAAGCAGTTGGACTAACCGGTATCTCATTAACCAAGTTAGACGGTACAGCAAAAGGTGGGGTAATTTTCGCCATTGCAGATCAGTTTAATTTACCAATTCGTTATATTGGTGTGGGTGAAAAGATTGAAGATTTACGCGAATTTAATGCAGAAGAATTTATTGAAGCATTGTTTGTTCACGAAAATGAAGAATAAAAAGGAATAATAAAGTGATTCGATTTTCAAATGTCTCTAAAGCTTATCACGGTGCGACTCAGCCGGCCTTGCAGGGTTTGAATTTTCATCTTCCTGTCGGAAGTATGACTTATCTTGTTGGTCATTCAGGTGCGGGTAAAAGTACCTTGCTTAAATTAATTATGGGAATGGAAAAGGCGAATGCCGGTAATATTTGGTTTAATGGTCATGATATTACGCGTTTGTCGAAATATGAAATCCCATTTTTACGCCGCCAAATCGGTATGGTTCACCAAGATTACCGTCTATTGACGGATCGTAGCGTAGCAGAAAATGTGGCGTTGCCATTGATTATTGCGGGAATGAACCCGAAAGAAGCACATACGCGTGCATTGGTTGCGCTAGATCGTGTGGGCTTACGTAGTAAAGCGAATTATATGCCGCCACAAATCTCAGGTGGGGAACAACAACGTGTAGATATCGCACGTGCAATCGTACATAAACCGCAACTTTTATTAGCGGATGAGCCTACAGGTAACCTTGATGATGAACTTTCCTTAGGGATTTTTAATCTTTTTGAAGAGTTTAATCGTTTAGGCATGACAGTCTTGATTGCGACACACGATATCAATTTAATTCAAAAAAAACCAAAACCATGTCTTGTACTTGAACAAGGCTATTTACGCTATTAAGGATAAAAAATGACAAGACGTATTGATGCTTCTTTTGGCGTGCAAACTGCCTATACTTTGCGTTCTGTTTGGGGCGATTTGGTAAAACGTAAATTTGGTACATTGCTAACAATTTTAGTCATTGCCGTGTCTTTAACGATTCCAACGGTGAGCTATTTGTTATGGAAAAATTTACATTTAGCGACGACCCAATTTTATCCGGAAAGCGAACTCACAATCTACTTACACAAAAATTTAAGTGAAGAAGATGCCAACTTGGTGGTGGAAAAAATTCGTCAGCAAGAAGGTGTGGAATCTTTAAATTATGTATCTCGTCAAGAAAGCTTAAAAGAATTTAAGAGTTGGTCTGGTTTTGGTGAAGAATTAGAAATTTTAGATGATAATCCATTACCAGCCGTCGTGATGGTGAAGCCCTCTAAAGACTTCAATGCATCTGAAAAACGAGCAGAATTACGTACCAATTTAAATAAAATTAAAGGTGTACAAGAAGTTCGTTTAGATAACGATTGGATGGAAAAATTGACTGCACTTTCGTGGCTATTTGCGCATGTGGCAATTTTCTGCACGGTCTTGATGACTATTGCGGTATTCCTTGTTATCGGAAATAGTATTCGCTCTGATGTCTATAGTAGCCGAGCAAGCATTGATGTGATGAAACTATTAGGCGCAACGGATCAATTCATTATTCGTCCTTATCTTTATACAGGCATGATTTACGCGGTGTTGGGCGGCTTGATTGCCGCGCTGTTTAGTAGCCTTATTGTCGGGTACTTTACTTCAGCGGTGAAGTATGTGACGGATATCTTTGCGGTTACATTTGAGCTCAATGGATTAGGCGTAGGCGAGCTGATCTTCTTATTAGTAAGCTGCTTGATTATGGGCTATGTTGGCGCTTGGATTGCAGCAACAAGACATATTGCAATGTTAGATAACAAACTATAGATTTCATTTATATTAAAGTGCGGTCATTTTTTGTCGTGTTTTCAGCTGAAAAACATTCGGGAAAATGACCGCACTTTTTGTATGTGGAAATTAATTGAACAAAAAGCTTGCATAATTAGGTGTTTTTGTGTAATATCCACGAGCTTTCAGATATTGAAAGCCGTTTAATGTAATCATTTATTAGACGAGTATTGCGATATGTAATACTAACAATGTTTCCGATTTGGAGACTATATAACAGGTAACTTACACCTCCTTTTCTATTTTGAAGTTAGAATTGTGATTGGTGTTAGTTTTTTATTAGCTAAATTTTATTGGAGCTCTGGTCTAATGCAGAACCAAAGAATCCGTATCCGCTTAAAAGCTTTCGATCACCGTTTGATCGATCAATCTACTGCGGAGATCGTAGAAACAGCTAAACGTACTGGTGCACAAGTTCGTGGTCCAATCCCTTTACCAACTCGTAAAGAGCGTTTCACCGTGTTGATTTCTCCACACGTGAACAAAGACGCGCGTGATCAATACGAAATTCGTACACACAAACGTTTAGTAGATATCGTAGAGCCAACAGAAAAAACTGTTGATGCATTAATGCGTTTAGATTTGGCTGCCGGCGTGGACGTGCAGATCAGCCTAGGTTAATTAAGAGGTTATTACAATGATTGGTTTAGTCGGTCGTAAAGTTGGTATGACCCGTATCTTCAATGAAGACGGTGTTTCAGTACCAGTTACCGTTATCGAAATCGAAGCCAACCGCGTAACTCAAGTTAAAACTCTTGAAAACGATGGCTATACTGCAGTTCAAGTTACTACTGGTTCTAAAAAAGCGAATCGTGTAACTAAACCTGAAGCAGGTCATTTCGTGAAAGCAGGTGTTGAAGCTGGTCGCGGTTTATGGGAATTTCGTACTGAAGGTGAAGAATTCACTTTAGGTCAAGAAATCAATGTTGACATCTTTGCAGATGTTAAAAAAGTAGATGTTACTGGTACTTCTAAAGGTAAAGGTTTCCAAGGTGGTGTTAAACGTTGGAACTTCCGTACTCAAGATGCTACACACGGTAACTCTTTATCACATCGTGTACTTGGTTCTATTGGTCAAAACCAAACTCCAGGTCGTGTGTTTAAAGGTAAAAAAATGGCAGGACATTTAGGTGCTGAGCGTGTAACCGTTCAATCACTTGAAGTTGTTCGTGTAGATGCTGAGCGTAAATTGCTATTAGTAAAAGGTTCTGTACCTGGTGCTATCAATGGCGATGTTATCGTTAAGCCGGCAGTTAAAGCATAAGTCTAGGAGATAGAGATGGAATTACAAGTTGTAGGTGCAAACGCACTAACTGTTTCTGAAACTACCTTCGGACGTGAGTTTAACGAAGCTTTGATTCACCAAGTTGTTGTTGCTTATGCAGCAGGTGCTCGTCAAGGTACTCGTGCACAAAAAACTCGTGCTGAAGTGTCTGGTTCAGGTAAAAAACCTTGGCGTCAAAAAGGTACAGGTCGTGCTCGTTCTGGTGATATCAAATCACCAATCTGGCGTTCTGGTGGTACAACCTTCGCGGCTAAACCACAAGATCACAGCCAAAAAGTGAACAAGAAAATGTACCGTGGTGCTATCAAAAGCATTCTTTCTGAATTAGTTCGTCAAGACCGTTTGGTTGTTGTTGAAAAATTCGAATTAGATGCACCAAAAACTAAAGTTTTAGTACAAAAATTAAAAGATTTAGCAGTTGAAGATGCGTTAATTATCACAGCAAGTTTAGATGAAAATCTATTCTTAGCGGCACGTAACTTATATAAAGTTGATGTACGTGATGTTCAAGGTATCGATCCAGTTAGCTTAATCGCTTTCGATAAAGTGATTGTTACTGTTGACGCTGTGAAACAAATTGAGGAGATCCTAGCATGAGTCAAGAACGTTTGCTAAGCGTGCTACGTGCACCGCACATCTCTGAAAAAGCAACTAACAATGCTGAAAAATCTAACACTGTTGTACTTAAAGTTGCTTTAGATGCGAACAAAGCTGAAATTGCTGCTGCTGTTGCTCAATTATTTGAAGTAAAAGTTGACTCAGTTCGTACTGTGGTTGTTAAAGGTAAAACTAAACGCCGTGGTAACAAAATGGGTCGTCGCAGCGACTGGAAAAAAGCTTATGTAACTTTAGCCGAAGGCCAAAACTTGGACTTCGTGGACAGTGCAGAGTAATCGGAGGAAATTAGAGAATGGCTATCGTTAAATGTAAGCCGACCTCCGCTGGTCGTCGTCACGTTGTTAAAATCGTGAACCCTGAATTACACAAGGGTAAACCTTACGCGCCTCTTCTAGATACCAAATCTAAAACTGGTGGTCGTAACAATTATGGTCGTATTACCACTCGCCACATCGGTGGTGGTCATAAACAACATTACCGTTTAATCGATTTCAAACGTAACAAGTTAGATATCCCAGCGGTTGTTGAGCGTTTAGAATATGATCCAAACCGTTCAGCTAACATTGCTTTAGTGCTTTATAAAGATGGTGAACGCCGTTATATCTTAGCACCTAAAGGTTTGTCAGTTGGCGATCAAATCCAATCTGGCGTTAACTCACCAATTAAAGTGGGTAACTCATTACCAATGCGTAATATCCCAGTTGGTTCAACAGTACATAACGTTGAATTAAAACCAGGTAAAGGCGGTCAAATCGCTCGTTCTGCTGGTGCTTATGTACAAATCATCGCTCGTGAAGGCAACTACGTAACTTTACGTTTACGTTCAGGCGAAATGCGTAAAGTATTAGCTGAATGTGTTGCTACAATCGGTGAAGTTGGTAACTCAGAACATATGCTTCGCGTATTGGGTAAAGCTGGTGCTAACCGCTGGAGAGGCATTCGCCCTACAGTCCGTGGTACTGCAATGAACCCAGTAGATCACCCACACGGTGGTGGTGAAGGTCGTAACTTTGGTAAACACCCAGTAACTCCTTGGGGCGTTCAAACTAAAGGTAAGAAAACTCGTCACAACAAACGTACTGATAAATTCATTGTACGTCGTCGTGGCAAATAATTTAAATTAATAAGAGGATAAGCCATGCCACGTTCTCTCAAGAAAGGTCCTTTCCTTGACCTACACTTGTTGAAGAAGGTAGAGAAGGCGGTGGAAAGCGGGGATAAAAAGCCAATCAAAACTTGGTCCCGTCGTTCAATGATCATTCCTTCAATGATCGGATTGACCATCGCAGTCCATAATGGTCGTCAGCACGTTCCTGTTTATGTATCTGATGAAATGATCGGCCATAAATTAGGTGAATTTGCACCGACTCGTACATACCGCGGTCACGCGGCAGATAAGAAAGCTAAGAAATAAGAGGTAAATAGATGGAAACTATCGCAAAACATCGTTACGCTCGCACTTCTGCCCAAAAAGCTCGCTTAGTTGCCGATTTAATTCGTGGTAAAAAAGTTGCGCAAGCATTAGAAATCTTAACTTTTACTAACAAAAAAGCTGCGGCTTTAGTGAAAAAAGTATTAGAGTCAGCTATTGCTAACGCAGAGCATAATGATGGTGCAGATATCGATGATCTTAAAGTTGCTAAAATCTTCGTTGACGAAGGTCCTAGCATGAAACGTGTTATGCCACGTGCTAAAGGTCGTGCAGATCGTATTTTAAAACGTACTAGCCACATCACTGTGGTTGTGTCAGATCGTTAATAAGTAGAGGAATAGCAATGGGTCAAAAAGTAAATCCAAATGGTATTCGCCTAGGTATTGTAAAACCTTGGAACTCTACTTGGTTCGCGAATACACAAGATTTCGCCGACAATCTTGACGGTGACTTCAAAGTACGCAAATTCTTAACTAAAGAATTAGCAAACGCTTCGGTTTCACGTATTACTATTGAGCGTCCAGCTAAAAGTATTCGTGTAACAATTCACACAGCTCGCCCTGGTATCGTTATCGGTAAAAAAGGTGAAGATGTTGAAAAATTACGTAACGCAGTATCTCAAATCGCTGGCGTTCCGGCTCAAATCAACATTGCTGAAGTGAAAAAACCGGAATTAGATGCAAAATTAGTTGCAGATAGCATCGCTTCTCAATTAGAACGTCGTGTAATGTTCCGTCGTGCTATGAAACGTGCGGTACAAAGCGCAATGCGTTTAGGTGCTAAAGGTATCAAAGTTGAAGTTAGCGGTCGTTTAGGTGGTGCAGAAATCGCACGTTCTGAATGGTATCGTGAAGGTCGTGTACCTCTACATACTCTTCGTGCGGACATCGATTATAACACTGCAGAAGCTCATACTACATACGGCGTAATCGGCGTTAAAGTATGGATCTTCAAAGGTGAAATTTTGGGTGGAATGGCTGCAGTTGCGCAATCAGAACAACAACCTGCCGACAAGCCTAAAAAGGCTCCGCGTGGCAAAGGTCGTAAGTAAGGAGAAACGCTAAATGTTGCAACCAAAACGTACAAAATTCCGTAAAGTTCACAAAGGCCGTAACCGTGGTATCGCGGGTGGTACTGAAGTTAGCTTCGGTACATTCGGGTTAAAAGCAGTTGGTCGTGGTCGTTTAACCGCTCGTCAAATTGAAGCGGCTCGTCGTGCAATGACACGTGCAGTTAAACGTCAAGGTAAAATCTGGATCCGTGTTTTCCCAGATAAACCAATTACTGAAAAACCATTAGAAGTCCGTATGGGTAAAGGTAAAGGTAACGTTGAGTACTGGGTAGCCTTAATCCAACCGGGTAAAGTACTTTATGAAATGGATGGTGTGTCTGAAGAGATCGCAAGACAAGCATTTGCATTAGCAGCTGCTAAATTGCCAATCAAGACTACCTTCGTAACTAAGACGGTGATGTAATGAAAGCTCAAGATTTACGTACAAAAAGTGTTGAAGAGCTGAATGATGAATTAGTGAACCTTTTAGGTGAACAATTCAAATTGCGTATGCAAACAGCCACCGGTCAGCTTCAACAAACCCATCAGGCTAAACAAGTGCGTCGTGATATCGCACGCGTTAAAACCATTTTAACTGAGAAGGCGGGTGAGTAATGACTGATAAAATTCGTAGCGTACAAGGTAAAGTTGTTAGCGACAAAATGGAAAAATCTTTCGTTGTTGCTATTGAACGTAAGGTAAAACACCCGTTATACGGTAAATTTATCCGTCGTACAACTAAATTACACGTACACGATGAGAACAACGAAGCCAAATTAGGTGATGTAGTAGAGATTCGCGAATGTCGCCCTCTCTCTAAAACCAAATCTTGGACTTTAGTTCGTGTTGTTGAGAAAGCAGTTATTGCTTAATTAACAAGTTAAAAAATAAAAGCCAATGGTTTATACCGTTGGCTTTTTTCTTTCTAAGACTTGCTAAAAAATAATGAAAATTTGACCGCACTTTAAACACTCTGATTTAAGTATAAAATTTTGATTGCGTTTCTAGCTTGATTTTGGTAAACTCCGCCACCTATCCGCCATATATCTTTATAAGGTATGGATAGGTTCGTCCCGCAAGGGTGTATTATTAACTTAACGGAGCATAAAATATGATCCAAGAACAGACTATGCTGGATGTTGCCGATAACTCTGGTGCTCGCAGTGTAATGTGTATCAAGGTTCTAGGTGGATCGCACCGTCGTTATGCTGCTATTGGTGATATCATCAAAGTTACTGTGAAAGAAGCAATTCCACGCGGTAAAGTTAAAAAAGGTGATGTATTAAAAGCAGTTGTTGTGCGCACCAAGAAGGGTGTTCGTCGCCCAGACGGATCAGTCATTCGCTTCGATGGTAACGCTTGTGTAATTTTAAACAATAACACAGAGCAACCAATCGGTACTCGTATTTTTGGACCGGTGACTCGTGAACTTCGTTCTGAGAAATTCATGAAGATCATTTCTTTGGCACCAGAAGTACTGTAAGGAGAAGTGAGAAATGGCTGCAAAAATTCGTCAAAACGATGAAGTAATCGTACTTGCCGGTAAAGACAAAGGCAAGCGTGGCAAGGTAACTAAAGTGTTACCAAACGGTAAAGTGTTTGTTGAAGGTATCAACATCATCACTAAACATGAAAAACCAGTTCCTGCTTTAGGACAAGCTGGTGGTTTAGTGAAAAAAGAAGCGGCTATCGATGCTTCTAACGTTGCGATTTTCAATCCAAAAACAAACAAAGCTGACCGTGTAGGTTTTAGATTCGAAGACGGTAAAAAAGTACGTTTCTTCAAATCTAACAATGAAATTATCTAACAAACTGGAGTAATGCGATGGCGAAACTGCATGATTACTACAGAGATCAAGTAGTAAACGAGTTAAAAAATAAATTCGGCTACAAATCTGTCATGCAAGTCCCACGAATCGAAAAGATTACCCTGAATATGGGTGTGGGTGAAGCATTGACCGATAAGAAATTGCTAGACAACGCAGTAGCGGACTTAGCAGCAATTAGCGGTCAGAAACCTTTAGTAACTAAAGCTCGTAAATCTGTTGCTGGCTTTAAAATCCGTCAGGGATATCCAATCGGTTGTAAAGTAACACTACGCGGTGAGCGTATGTGGGAGTTCTTTGAACGTTTAATTACAATTGCTGTTCCACGTATTCGTGACTTCCGCGGTTTAAGCGCGAAATCATTTGATGGTCGTGGTAACTACAGCATGGGTGTGCGTGAACAAATCATCTTCCCTGAAATCGATTACGATAAAGTAGATCGTGTACGTGGTTTAGATATCACTATCACAACTACCGCTAAGAATGATGAAGAAGGTCAAGCACTACTTGCTGCCTTTAATTTCCCATTCCGTAAATAAGGCAGGTTATAATGGCAAAACAATCAATGAAAGCACGCGATGTAAAACGCGTTAAATTGGCTGAAAAATTCTTCGCTAAACGTGCAGAATTAAAGAAAATCATTTCTGATGTCAATGCCTCTGACGAAGATCGTTGGGATGCAGTGTTAAAGTTGCAAACTTTACCACGTGATTCTAGCCCTAGTCGTCAACGTAACCGTTGCCGCCAAACTGGACGTCCTCACGGCGTTTTACGTAAGTTTGGTTTAAGCCGTATTAAGGTTCGTGAAGCTGCTATGCGCGGTGAGATCCCTGGCCTTAAAAAAGCGAGCTGGTAATATACCACTTTATTTTGGAATCGGAGAAAAAGTACAATGAGTATGCAAGATCCAATCGCAGATATGTTGACCCGTATTCGTAACGGTCAAGCTGCGAACAAAGTTGCAATCAATATGCCTTCTTCCAAGCTAAAAGTGGCAATTGCCAACGTATTAGCTGCTGAAGGTTATATCGAAAGCGTTAAAGTTTTAGAAGGTGCAAAACCTGAATTGGAAATTACTTTAAAATATTTCCAAGGCAAACCGGTTGTAGAAAGCATCCAACGTGTAAGCCGTCCTGGTCTTCGTATTTACAAACGTAAAGACGAATTACCAAAAGTTATGGGTGGTTTAGGTGTTGCTGTAATTTCTACATCTAAAGGTGTTATGACTGACCGTGCAGCTCGTCAAGCGGGTTTAGGCGGTGAGATCATCTGTTACGTAGCTTAATATAGGGGTAGGAAAATGTCTCGTGTTGCAAAGGCACCTGTTAATATTCCTGCCGGCGTTGAAGTTAAACTCGACGGTCAGCTATTAACAGTAAAAGGAAAAAATGGCGAGTTATCTCGCACAATTCATCACTCAGTTGAAGTTAAACAAGATAATGGTCAATTTACTTTCACTCCACGTGAAGGTTTTGTTGAAGCGAATGCTCAATCGGGTACAGCTCGTGCATTAGTTAATGCAATGGTTATCGGTGTTACTGAAGGCTTCACTAAGAAATTACAACTAGTGGGTGTTGGTTACAGAGCTCAAGTTAAAGGCAACGTAGTTGCATTAAGCTTAGGTTTCTCTCACCCTGTGGAGCACACTTTACCAGCAGGTATTACTGCTGAATGCCCTTCACAAACAGAAATCGTTTTAAAAGGTGCTGACAAGCAGTTAATTGGTCAAGTTGCAGCAGATATTCGCGCTTATCGCCGTCCTGAACCTTATAAAGGTAAAGGTGTACGTTACTCTGATGAAGTAGTACGTATGAAAGAGGCTAAGAAGAAATAATTAAGGTAACACTATGGATAAGAAATCAGCTCGTATCCGTCGTGCAGCTCGTGCACGTCATATGATGAGAGAGCAAGGTGTAACTCGTCTAGTTATTCACCGTACTCCGCGTCATATCTACGCACAAGTTATTGCACCAAACGGTTCAGAAGTGCTTGCCGCTGCTTCAACTGTTGAAAAAGCAATTCGTGAGCAAGTTAAATATACCGGTAATAAAGATGCCGCAGCAGTAGTAGGTAAACTTGTTGCTGAGCGCGCATTAGCAAAAGGCGTTAAAGACGTTGCTTTTGACCGTTCCGGTTTTAAATATCATGGTCGTGTCCAAACTTTAGCGGACGCTGCACGTGAAGCTGGTCTACAGTTCTAATGAGGTAAATTGAGATGTCAAACATCGAAAAACAAGCTGGTGAACTGCAAGAGAAGCTAATCGCAGTAAACCGTGTATCAAAAACTGTAAAAGGTGGTCGTATTATGAGCTTTACTGCTTTAACAGTAGTAGGCGATGGTAACGGTCGCGTAGGTTTTGGTTATGGTAAAGCTCGTGAAGTTCCGGCAGCGATCCAAAAAGCGATGGAAAAAGCACGTCGCAATATGATTAATGTCGCTTTAAATGAAGGTACATTACAACACCCAGTTAAAGGTGTTCACACTGGTTCTCGCGTATTTATGCAACCAGCTAGCGAAGGTACAGGTATCATCGCAGGTGGTGCAATGCGTTCAGTGTTAGAAGTTGCTGGTGTACGTAACGTTCTTTCTAAAGCGTATGGTTCAACCAACCCAATCAACGTTGTTCGTGCAACTATTGATGCATTAGCAAATATGAAATCACCAGAAATGGTTGCTGCTAAACGTGGCAAAACCGTTGATGAAATTTTGGGGTAATTGATAATGGCTAAAACTATTAAAGTAACTCAAGTTCGTAGCTCAATTGCTCGTTTACCGAAGCACAAAGCTACCTTGCGTGGTCTTGGTCTTCGCCATATGCACCATACTGTTGAGTTAATCGATACTCCGGCAGTACGTGGTATGATTAACCAAGTTTCATACATGGTTAAAGTGGAGGAGTAAGAGAATGCGTTTAAATACTCTATCTCCGGCTGAAGGTGCTAAGCACAGTGCAAAACGCCTTGGTCGTGGTATTGGTTCAGGTTTAGGAAAAACTGGTGGTCGTGGTCATAAAGGTCAAAAATCTCGTACTGGCGGCGGTGTTCGTCGTGGTTTCGAGGGTGGTCAAATGCCATTATACCGTCGTTTACCAAAATTTGGTTTCACTTCAATGAAATCAGCTGTAACTGCTGAAGTTCGTTTAAACGAATTAACAAAAGTTGAAGGAAATGTTGTCACTTTAGAAGCATTAAAAGCTGCAAACATTTTAACTAAAGATATTCAATTCGCTAAAGTTATCTTAGCTGGTGAAGTGAAATCTGCAGTTACTGTACGTGGTTTACGTGTAACTAAAGGTGCAAAAGCAGCAATCGAAGCTGCTGGCGGTTCAGTTGAGGAATAATTAGCAAATGGCTAAACAACCAGGTTATCAAAGCAGAAGTACTAATAGTGGTACTGGTGAACTAAAAAGCAGATTGCTTTTTGTATTAGGTGCACTTATCGTTTATCGTATTGGTTCTTTTATTCCGCTTCCTGGTATTGATGCCGCCGTGCTAGCTCAATTAGTTGAACAACAAAAAGGCACCATCATTGATATGTTAAACATGTTCTCTGGTGGTGCATTGAGCCGAGCATCAATTTTAGCATTAGGTATTATGCCGTATATCTCGGCATCTATCGTGATGCAATTGCTTGCTACGGTTTCACCTGCCTTAGCAGAATTGAAAAAAGAAGGTGCAGCAGGACAAAGAAAAATCACCAAGTATACTCGTTATGCAACGGTGGTTTTTGCTACTATCCAAGCAATCGCTATTTCTACCGGTTTACCGAATATGTTGCCACAGCTAGTGCCAAACATCGGTTTTACTTTTTACTTCACGGCAGTAGTGAGTCTTGTAACCGGAACCATGTTCTTAATGTGGTTAGGTGAGCAAATTACTGAAAGAGGTATTGGTAACGGTATCTCAATTCTTGTTTTTGGTGGTATTGTTGCAGGATTGCCACATGCAATCATCGAAACAGTTGAGCAAGCTCGTCAAGGACAAATGCATCCTTTAGTTCTTTTACTAATCGCTGCTATTGTTTTTGCAGTAACTTACTTTGTTGTCTTCGTAGAACGTGGACAACGTAGAATTCGTGTTGAATATGCTAAGCGTCAACAAGGACGTCAAATTTTAGGTGGTCATTCAACTCACTTACCATTAAAAGTTAATATGGCAAACGTAATGCCAGCAATTTTTGCTTCAAGCATTATTTTATTCCCTGCTACATTGACACAGTGGTTTGGTCAGAATGATAAGTTTGAGTGGTTAAATGACTTATCAATGTTGTTGAATCCAGGACAACCTCTATACCTCCTTGTTTATGCGGTAGCGATTATTTTCTTCAGTTTCTTCTACACTGCAATGCAATATAATCCACGTGATACAGCAGATAATCTAAAAAAATCTGGTGCATTTATCCCAGGAATTAGACCAGGTGAACAAACATCTCGTTACATTGATAAAGTAATGACTCGCTTAACATTAATCGGCGGTCTTTATGTAACGTTCGTATGTTTAGTCCCTTATATTATGACATCAGCATGGGATGTTAAATTCTACTTCGGTGGTACTTCCTTATTAATCGTTGTTGTTGTAATTATGGATTTTATCGTGCAAGTTCAGAGTCACTTAATGTCGTCTCAATATGAATCTGCGTTAAAAAAAGCAAACCTTAAAGGTTTTGGACAGTAATTGTTCATTTAAGTAAAAAGGATAAGCAATGAAAGTTCGTGCTTCCGTTAAGAAGATGTGTCGTAACTGTAAAATTGTTAAACGTGAAGGTGTTGTTCGCGTATTATGTAGCGACCCTAAACATAAACAACGTCAAGGTTAATTAACATTTCTTCTTGCAAAGAACCGGTTGAGTAGTTATACTACTCAACTCATTTATGTCCTTGGTATTCTGTTTGAGTATCCTGAAAACGGGCTTTTCAAGATCAGAATACCAAATTAGTTAAAATAATAGGAGTGCATAGTGGCCCGTATTGCAGGCATTAACATTCCTGATCACAAACACGCTGTAATCGCTTTAACTGCAATTTACGGTATCGGTAAAACTCGTTCTAAAAGCATTTGTGCTGCAGCGGGTATTGCTGAAGATGTTAAGATCAGCGAATTGTCTGAAGAGCAGATTGACAAACTGCGTGACGAAGTTGGTAAATTTACCGTTGAAGGTGACTTACGTCGTGAAGTAACACTAAACATCAAACGTCTTTTAGACTTAGGTTGTTACCGTGGTTTACGTCATCGTCGTAGTTTACCGGTACGTGGTCAACGTACTAAAACTAATGCGCGTACCCGTAAGGGTCCACGTAAGCCGATCAAAAAATAGTCGGGGTAAATAAAGAATGGCTAAAACACCAGTTCGTGCACGTAAACGTGTAAAAAAACAAGTTGTAGATGGCGTAGCACACATTCACGCATCTTTCAATAACACAATCGTTACCATTACTGACCGTCAAGGTAATGCTTTAGCTTGGGCTACAGCAGGTGGTTCAGGTTTCCGTGGTTCTCGTAAATCTACCCCGTTCGCTGCACAAGTTGCTGCAGAACGTTGTGCTGAAATCGTTAAAGAATTCGGCTTAAAGAACTTGGAAGTTATGGTTAAAGGTCCGGGTCCGGGTCGTGAATCAACAATCCGTGCATTAAATGCAGCGGGTTTCCGTATCACGAACATCACTGATGTGACTCCGATCCCTCATAACGGTTGTCGTCCACCGAAAAAACGTCGTGTTTAATGGCGTAATAGGATAGTTGGAGAAAGAAAATGGCAAGATATTTGGGCCCTAAACTCAAGCTCAGCCGTCGTGAAGGCACTGATTTATTCCTTAAATCAGGTGTGCGTGCGATTGATTCAAAATGTAAAATTGATATAGCACCAGGTCAACACGGTGCTCGTAAACCGCGTTTGTCTGACTATGGTAGTCAATTACGTGAAAAACAAAAAGTTCGTCGTATCTATGGTATTTTAGAACGTCAATTCCGTAACTACTATAAAGAAGCAAACCGTTTAAAAGGTAATACTGGTGAAAACTTACTAGTATTATTAGAAGGTAGATTGGATAACGTTGTTTATCGCATGGGATTTGCTGCAACTCGCGCAGAAGCTCGTCAATTAGTGAGCCACAAAGCGATTGTCGTAAATGGTCGTGTTGTAAATATCCCATCTTTCCAAGTTTCTGTAAATGATGTCGTTGCTGTTCGTGAGAAATCTAAAAAACAAGCACGTATTAAAGCATCATTAGAATTAGCAGAACAAAGAGAAAAACCAACTTGGTTAGAAGTTGATTCTGCGAAAATGGAAGGTGTGTTCAAACGTGTTCCTGAACGTTCTGATTTATCAGCAGACATTAACGAACATCTGATCGTTGAGCTTTACTCTAAATAATAGTTAAGCTTAAAAGCAAAGAGAGGATAAAATGCAGGGTTCTGTTACAGAATTTTTAAAACCACGCTTAGTAGATATCGAGCAAATTAGCTCTACTCATGCTAAGGTGATCTTAGAACCGTTAGAGCGTGGCTTTGGTCATACTCTAGGGAATGCATTACGTCGTATCCTTCTGTCTTCAATGCCAGGTTGTGCTGTAACTGAAGTAGAAATTGATGGCGTACTGCACGAATATAGTAGTAAAGAAGGTGTTCAGGAAGATATTCTTGAAGTTCTTTTAAACCTTAAAGGTCTAGCGGTTAAAGTACAGAATAAAGATGATGTTATTCTGACATTAAATAAATCTGGAATTGGCCCTGTTGTTGCAGCTGATATCACCCATGATGGTGATGTTGAGATTGTTAATCCATCACATGTAATCTGTCACTTAACAGACGAAAATGCATCTATTAATATGCGTATTCGTGTTCAACGTGGTAGAGGTTATGTACCAGCATCTGCTCGTACTCATTCACAAAATGAAGATCGTCCAATCGGTCGTTTATTAGTGGATGCTTGTTATAGCCCGGTTGACCGTATTGCTTACAATGTTGAAGCAGCACGTGTTGAACAACGTACTGACTTAGATAAACTAGTTATCGAGTTAGAAACTAATGGGACTATTGATCCGGAAGAAGCAATTCGTCGTGCAGCAACAATTTTAGCAGAGCAACTCGATGCATTCGTTGATTTGCGTGATGTTCGTCAACCTGAAGTCAAGGAAGAAAAGCCGGAATTCGATCCGATTTTGTTACGTCCTGTTGATGACTTAGAGTTGACAGTTCGTTCTGCTAACTGTTTGAAAGCAGAAACAATTCACTATATCGGTGACTTAGTACAACGTACAGAAGTTGAGTTATTAAAAACGCCTAATCTTGGTAAGAAATCTCTTACTGAAATTAAAGACGTTCTCGCTTCACGTGGCTTGTCACTTGGTATGCGCCTTGAGAATTGGCCACCAGCAAGTATTGCTGAAGACTAGTTTGGTCATAGGTTAAGATTTTTCTGAGAAGGATAAGATCATGCGCCATCGTAAGAGTGGTCGTCAACTAAACCGTAATAGCAGCCATCGCCAAGCGATGTTCCGTAACTTAGCAAGTGCTTTAGTTAGTCATGAAATCATCAAGACAACTTTACCAAAAGCTAAAGAATTACGTCGTGTAGTTGAACCGTTAATTACATTAGCAAAAGAAGATAGCGTTGCAAACCGTCGTTTAGCATTCGCTCGTACTCGTAACATCGAAACTGTTGCGAAATTATTCAATGAATTAGGTCCACGTTTTGCTCAACGTGCAGGTGGTTACACCCGTATCTTAAAATGTGGTTTCCGTGCAGGTGACAACGCTCCAATGGCATACATTGAGTTAGTTGATCGTCCAGAAGTTGCAGAAGCAGCAGCGGAATAATAATTTGTTATAAAATAAAAAGGCTCACTGATGTGAGCCTTTTTTATATTTATTTTTCTAAAATTCAGCTTCAGCTCTGAACGTCATTTTTTCACCTGTGATAGGGTGCATAATCGTAAGTTCTTCTGCATGTAAGCATAAGCGAGGCGACATCGATTTAGCTTGTGGGTGAGAATAAAACTTGTCCCCTAAAATCGGATGTCCAAGTGCGAGCGTATGTAAACGCAGTTGATGTGATCTTCCAGTGATTGGTGTCAGTTTAACTCGAGTACAGTTAGTTGGTAACCGCTCTAAAACTTCATAAAAAGTGACCGCTCTTTTGCCAAATACAAAATCAATGCGTTGACGCGGGCGATTTTCCCAATCACAAATCATAGGAAGATTAATTTCCCCACTATCTTGTTCTAAGTGTCCCCATACTAAAGCTTGATAATATTTCTTTGGCTCACGTTCACGAAATTGACGTTTCAACTCTTTATCTGCCGCTTTACTTAATGCAAATAGAATAATCCCACTTGTGGCCATATCTAAACGATGTGCAGGTTCACAAAATCCAAATTTCTCTTTTACCCGACTCATTGCACTGTCATAGTATTCTGGCTGATTGCCAGGGACTGAAAGTAAACCGCTCGGTTTGTTTACTACGCAGATATGATTATCTTGGTAGATAATATCTAAATACGGTTCTAAAGGGGGATGGTATTCAATAAGTGCCATATTATTCCTTGTTTGTCACTATTACCCGAAGACTATCTAGTCGCCAGCTTGCTTTACTTAATTCTTCTAGAGAAACTAAACGTTGTTTTTCTAATACATCAATTTCCACCTGGCGAATATTTTTATTTACTGCTTTCAAGGCTATAAGTCTATTGAGCTCAGTGCTCAATGTTTGATCTGCTAATCTACTAGCTTCTCGAATTTGAGCTTGTGCAATTTCAGTTATTTTGTGATTACCTATTTTTATTAATTGCTCAATATTTGGACGAGCCATTTTAACCATTTTATTCGCAATGTCTTTGCTTAGCGGTTTAAGTTTATTTTGCAACGTATTAAAGTTGACTTGTTCAGCAAGATTGTTTCCTTTGCTATCCAGTAATAATCGAACAGGTGTAGGCGGAAGAAAACGATTCAGCTGCAAACCTTTTGGTGATTGGCTTTCAATCATATAAATCAATTCAACCAGCAACGTGCCAGCAGGCAGCTGTTTATTGACTAATAATGCCATCGATGCTTTGCCAATGTCGCCGGAAGCGATTAAATCAATGCCTTGACGTATCATTGGATGATCCCAGGTAAGAAATTCTAATTCTTCACGTGCAAGGGCAAGTTGTCGGTCAAAGGTTACTGTAACACCTTCTTCTTTTAGCCCTGGAAAATCAGGAACAAGCATGGTGCCCGTTGGTGTGATAACAATGCTGTTTTCACCTAAATCATCTTGTTCTACGCCAATAATATCAAATAAATTCAGTGCAAAATTGACTAATTGTGGCGAATTATCTGTTTGAGCAATTTCTCCCGCAAGTCGTTGTGCCTTTTCACCACCATTAGAATTTAATTCTAACAAACGATCACGACCTTTTTCCAAGGCTAAACGCAATGCTTTTGCTTGTTTTTGCGTTTGGAGAATGAGTTGCTCAAAATCTGCTTTATTTTCTGACCGCACTTTTAATAAAGTTTCATATTGTTCAAACAATGCCATACCAATAGGGCAAGTTTGTTCAAAAGCATTTAATCCTTCATGATACCAACGTGCTAAATCTTGCTGTGCAGAACCTGATAGGCAGGGTACATAAATTTGTACATCTCGCGTTTGCCCGATGCGATCTAAACGGCCAATACATTGCTCAAGTAAGTCAGGATTTTCTGGTAAATCGAAGAGTACGAGATGGCAAGCAAATTGGAAGTTTCTCCCTTCAGAACCAATGCTTGAACTCAGTAAAACTTGTGCGCCATTATCAGTATCTGCAAAATAAGCCGCCGCGCGATCTCGTTCAATGATTGACATTCTTTCATGGAAAACAGCACTGCGAATGGCTTCTTTTTCTCGTAAAATTTGCTCAAGTTGAATTGCTGTTTGTGCAGTTTTACAAATGACTAAGATTTTTTCATTTCGGTGTGATTTTAGAAAATCAATTAACCAATGAATTTTTTCGTCTACTTCAGCCGCATCAATCGTTATTTGATGGTAAACCCGATGCAGGAAACCTTTCACCCCTTGGCGTGTATTGCGAAATAAAATACGGCTTGTACCGTGTCGATCGATGAGATTTTTAATGAGCTCTTGTCGCGCAGCTTGCTTCTCCTCATCATTATGACAGGCTAAAGCTTTAAATAATGGTTCGACATCCTGCTCATGAAGTAAATCAGAAATATGATTTTTTTCGACCGCACTTAGCGGCTTCTCTGAGAGTAAAGATTGTACAGCATCCGCAACAGGTTGATAATTTTCCTGTTCCTTCAAAAATGCTTGGTAATCATAAAAACGTTCAGGATCAAGCAAGCGCAAGCGTGCAAAATGGCTTTCCAAACCTAGTTGTTCAGGCGTTGCAGTGAGTAATAAAACGGATGGAATAGCCTTCGCTAATTGTTCCACCAATAAATAAGCGGTACTTGGTGCATTTTCAGACCAAGCCAAATGATGCGCTTCATCGACAATTAAACAGTCAAATTCCGCTTCAATGGCTTGTTGTACGCGATGAGGGTGAGCTTTCAACCAATCTAGTGCACAAATAATTAAGCTTTCAGTACTAAATGGATTGATCGCTTGTTCGGCAAAATCTTCACAACGTTCTTCATCAAATAATGAAAAATGTAAATTAAAACGACGAAGCATTTCGACAAGCCATTGATGTTGCAAGGTTTCCGGTACAATAATTAATACACGTTGTACTTTTTCAGCAAAAAGCTGGTTTTGCAAAATCATCCCAGCTTCAATGGTTTTACCTAACCCTACTTCATCCGCTAAGAGCACGCGAGGATTGATACGATTTCCTACCTCTTGCGCAATATGAAGCTGATGAGGAATTAAACCCGCACGATTGCCTCGTAAGCCACGCAAAGGCGATTGAAATTGAGCTTGTTGATGCAGAAGAGTTTGATAGCGCAACGCAAAATGTTCACTACGGTCAATTTGTGATGAAAAGAGGCGATCTTTCGCTTGGCTAAAAGAAATTATCGAAGAAAGTTCTTTTTCATTGACGATAACGTCTTCGCCTTGTGCATTTTTGACTAAATAAAATAAGAGACCATTCATTTCCTGAACATCAAGGACTTCACCTTGCCAGCCAGCTTGGTGATGAAGTTGTTCTCCTTTATTCAATGTAATTCGGGTTAATGGTGCTTGTGCTACCGCATAAATTCGGGTTTCATCTGTGGCAGGAAAGTGAAGGGTAACAGAACGGAAATCTAAGGCGGTAATCATCCCTAATCCGAGGCTATTTTCTGTTTCACTAATCCAGCGTTGACCGATTGCAAATGACATCATCTTCCTCTTAATGAATCTCTTAAAATGGGGCGATATTGTAGTCTGATTATAAGGGAAAGCAAGGTAGGGACATCTAAAAGTATGAAAAATAAAGTGTGATTTTTCTCACAATAATTAAATTAAATGTCACCTAAGCTTTACTTTAAAAAAGTGCGGTGTAAAAATGGCATACTTTTTCATAAAACAGGAGTGTTCCATGAATTGGACAGAACAACTTAAAGAAGAATTTTTATCAGGTTGGAAACCTTTTGAAGTGGTATGGGTAGTTATTTTCCTTGCTGCACAAATTATTGCTTATGTTCTTATGCCGGATAGCCCATTAGGCATGATTTCGGGTATTGCAGGTATTCTCTGTGTGGTATTGGTGAGTAAAGGAAAAATTAGTAACTATTTCTTTGGGCTTATTTTTGCTTATACCTACTTTTATGTCTCCTGGGGAAGCAATTTTCTTGGTGAAATGAATACCGCACTCTATGTATATATCCCATCACAATTTATCGGGTATTTCATGTGGAAACAAAACATGCAAAACGATAATGATGGTGAAAGTGTGATAGCCAAAGCCTTAACAGCGAAAGGTTGGGCAATTTTGCTTGTGAGTGTTGGAATTGGTACCCTCTGTTTTGTACAGGCTTTAAAAGCAGCGGGTGGGAGTTCTACAACGCTAGATGGTTTAACCACAATTATCACTGTAGCGGCGCAATTATTGATGATTTTGCGTTATCGTGAGCAATGGTTATTATGGATTGTCTTAAATGTGCTTTCCATTTTGCTTTGGGAAGGGCAGCCAGCGATGTATTTAATGTATAGTGCTTACTTACTTAACTCATTGTATGGTTATTACAACTGGACGAAACTCGTCAAAGTGGAAAGCCACTAATCACACCAATAAAAAAGGGCATAGTAATATGCCCTTACATTTTTAAATAAAATGCCTTCGTCAATGCAATAAATGCTTCGGTGTATTGATTGTTTTCGTTATAAATCACTAAGCTATCTTTTACCTGTGGTACATGCTCTCGGCTAAACGTGAGTAACATTCGTTGAGGTGCTTTCCCTATTTTTGTAATGACATCAGTCTGCTTGATGCAATAAAGTGCGGTTGAATTTATCAATGTTTTTCCCGCCTCATAAGGCAAGACAAAACTGATTTTTCCTTTTTCGGATAAACAACTCGCCGCCCAATTTAACCAATCTAAATGGCTTTGTTGAACATAACGGGCAAGCGCACGCTCATCATTTTTACATTCCACACCTTGCGCAAAATAAGGCGGATTAGCCACAATTAAATCAAATTGATGTGCTGTTTGTAGGCAATAGGTTTGCACATCTTGGCGTGTTAAATGAAGGCGATTGTGCCATGGTGAGGCCTTAAAGTTTTCTTGCGCTTGTTGTGCGGCAAGGGGATCAAGTTCAACGGCTTCAATTTTGCAATGCTCATGACTTCGTTGGGCGAGCATTAATGCAACTAAGCCTGTGCCAGTTCCCATATCAAGAATATGCTGACAGTCAGACACATCTGCCCAAGCACCCAGTAAAATGCCATCTGTGCCGACTTTCATCGCACAATGTTGTTGATTAATATGGAATTGTTTGAAGGTAAAGCTGCTCATAAAATCTTGCGGAAAATGACCGCACTTTCAGGTATAATCAGCCCCAATTTTAACAAATTAACGCAAAATAATGAATTTATCCCCATTTGAAGAATTCGATCTTTCCCCTGAATTATTAAAGGCCTTAGAAAAGAAAGGTTATACCCGCCCAACCGCAATTCAATTAGAAGCGATTCCGGCTGCAATGGAAGAGCGTGACGTGTTAGGTTCTGCACCAACAGGTACAGGCAAAACTGCTGCATTTTTATTGCCAGCGATTCAGCATTTATTGGATTATCCACGTCGTAAACCTGGCGCGCCTCGCATTTTAATTTTAACGCCAACCCGTGAGTTAGCAATGCAGGTTGCAGAGCAAGCAGAAGAACTGGCGCAATTCACGCATTTGAAGATTGCTACCATTACTGGCGGTGTGGCTTATCAAAATCATGGGGAAGTGTTTAATTCAAATCAGGATATCGTGGTAGCAACACCGGGGCGTTTATTGCAATACATCAAAGAAGAGAACTTTGATTGTCGTGCGGTAGAAATGCTGATTTTTGATGAAGCAGATCGCATGTTGCAAATGGGCTTTGGCCAAGATGCAGAGAAAATTGCCGCTGAAACGCGTTGGCGTAAACAAACGCTCCTTTTCTCAGCAACATTAGAAGGGGAGTTATTGGTTGATTTTGCAGAACGCTTATTGAATGATCCCGTAAAAATCGATGCCGAACCAAGTCGTCGTGAGCGTAAGAAAATCAATCAGTGGTATTATCACGCTGATAGCAATGAACATAAAATTAAGTTACTTGCACGTTTTATCGAAACCGAGAAAGTGAGCCGTGGTATTGTGTTTGTCCGTCGTAGAGAAGATGTGCGTGAGCTTTCTGAAACTTTGCGTAAACGTGGTATTCGCTCTACTTATCTAGAAGGCGATATGGCACAAACGCAACGTAATAATGCCATTGATAAATTGAAATCAGGTGTTGTTACGGTGTTAGTGGCCACTGATGTGGCTGCTCGTGGGATTGATATTGATGATGTCACACATGTCATGAACTTTGATTTGCCTTATAGTGCAGATACATATTTACATCGTATTGGTCGTACTGCTCGTGCAGGGAAAAAAGGCACCGCCGTTTCTTTTGTAGAAGCCCATGATTACAAATTGCTCGGTAAAATTAAACGCTACACGGAAGAGCTGTTGAAAGCGCGTATTTTAGAAGGCTTAGAACCTCGCACTAAACCACCGAAAGATGGGGAAGTAAAATCCATGTCTAAAAAGCAAAAAGCGCGTATTAAAGAAAAGCGTGAAGAAAAGAAAAAATCAGAGGTGAAGAAGAAAGCCAAACTTCGTCATAAAGATACGAAAAACATTGGTAAACGTCGTAAACCAAGCGCAGAAAAAACAGCCGAGAAATAATAAAAAAACAACCGCACTCATTAAGTGCGGTTATTTTTTTGACTATTTATTGACTTGGCTACCGATTACGCCACCTAATGCGGCACCACCTAATGTGGTTGCGGCATTACCACCAAGCATATAGCCTGCTGCACCACCGATAGCGGCGCCAGCTGTTGTATTTTTTTGAGTACGACTCATATTTCCACATGCAGCAAGAGAAATAACAGTCATCGCGATAACAAGTGATTTTCCAATTAATTTCATAGGATCTCTCCGTGTTTAACATATAAAACTATCTATCATGATAGCAATCCGTAAGACAAACAGAGATGAATGAAAGTTCAGAAATATGCTTTTTCGATGATTTTTTAAACAACCAGATGTATTAATCTTTCGTTTGATCTAATACTTTCGCAACGACTTTCAAATATTCAATTGCCAAACTATGGTGTCCTGTACTGGCATTAAATACTAAATCTTCACTTAATACACCACAAGGCATATCCTCTGGGATCTTACCGTCCTCATAAGCTTGATAATCGTCTCGCCAGTCACCATCAAAATAATAGTGCTCTAAGGTTTTCATTTTGGGTAAGAAGGCTTGCCATTTTTCAAGAAATTGTTCCGCTTTGACTAAGAAACTTTCCGCTTCATTGAGAAGGTTTTCCATTTCTGAAATTTTATCTAAGCGTGATTGAGGTAACATAGGTTTCTCCACAATAAGGTAAAAATAAACCGCACTTTATGCGAACAAAGTGCGGTGAGTTTATTATGCGTTTTTAGATTTACACATCATAAGTGGTGGATGCTGTATTACCACCGCGACCCGTCCAGTTGGTGTGGAAGAATTCACCGCGTGGTTTGTCGGTACGCTCATAAGTATGTGCGCCGAAGTAGTCACGTTGTGCTTGCAATAAGTTTGCCGGTAAACGAGCTGAAGTGTAACCGTCTAAGAAGGTAATCGCAGAGGCCATACAAGGCATTGGAATGCCTACTTCGATAGATTTTGCCACCACTTTACGCCAGTCGCTTAATGCGTTTTCTAAAATGCCTTTGAAGTAGCTATCTGAACCTAAGAAGATTAAATCTGGATTTGCTTCATATGCATCACGAATGTTACCTAAGAAACGGCTACGGATAATACAACCTTCACGCCATAATAATGCCGTTGCACCATAGTTGATGTTCCAGCCAAATTGTTCAGAGGCTTCACGAATCAGCATAAAGCCTTGTGCGTAAGAAATGATTTTAGACGCCAATAATGCTTTACGTACCGCTTCAATCCACACTTTTTTATCGCCTTCAACAGGTTGAATTGTTTTACCGAATAATTGGTTAGCGGCAACACGTTGATCTTTAAAGGAAGATACGCAACGAGCAAAGACAGATTCAGTGATTAAGGTTAATGGAATACCGAAATCTAAAGCATTGATACCCGTCCATTTACCAGTCCCTTTTTGACCTGCTGTATCTAAGATTTTTTCAACTAATGGCTCACCATCAACGTCTTTATAACCAAGAATATCGGTGGTGATATCGATTAAGTAGCTATCCAGTTCAGTTTTTTTCCATTCTGCGAAGATAGTTTGCATTTCTTCATAGCTTAAGCCTAAACCTTCTTTTAAGAATTGGTAAGCTTCACAGATTAATTGCATATCACCATATTCGATACCATTGTGAACCATTTTTACAAAGTGGCCTGCACCTTCGCCGCCAACCCAGTCACAGCAAGGTTCGCCTTGTTCTGTTTTAGCAGAGATTGCTTGGAAGATTGGTTTAACATATGGCCATGCTTCGTGGTTACCACCCGGCATGATAGATGGTCCATGGCGCGCACCTTCTTCACCACCCGAAACACCCGAACCGATAAAGCGAATTCCTTTTTCAGCCAATGCTTTTACACGACGGTTAGTATCAGGATAGTTTGAGTTACCACCATCAATAATAATGTCGCCTTCTTCTAAGTGCGGTAATAATGCCTCAATGAATTGATCCACTACATCACCCGCACGCACCATTAACATCACTTTACGTGGTTTTTCTAATTTAGAAGCTAAATCTTCTAAAGAGTATGCGCCGATAATATTGGTGCCTTTTGCCGCGCCTTGTAAAAATTCATCCACTTTTGAAGTGGTACGGTTATATGCCACAACTTTAAAGCCATGATCGTTCATATTTAAAATGAGGTTTTGCCCCATTACGGCTAAGCCGATAACACCGATGTCGCCTTTTACTGACATTGTTTTCTCCTGTTCTTAATTAGTTATGCTGGTTGCATTGTTTAAATTTTTAGTAGGTAGGGCTCAAATCCTAGCTGTCACTCTGCTACTTAATTAATATTTAGAAAATACATCTATATCATCGGAAACCAACCCAATGAGATTATCTCCCTCAGAAACAATCGTATCAAATTTATCTAAATATAATTTTTTATTTAATAACGGATGATCCTCATCTAATAGGTATTGTATATATCCTCTTTCAGCCTGATCTAAAGCATACTCTAAACAATCTTTTCTTACTTTAATTTCGGCGAACACGAACATTTTCTTACCTTGTGGAGTATCCTCCAATCCTTCTACCAATTTCAATGAGTTACTGTGTTGTTTAAAACGCTCACGGATATTCTGAGATTGTCCTACGTAAAGAGCTTCCTCCTCCCCCGATTTAGTTTGGCGATAAAAAATATAAATACCCGCTACGTTAGGAATGGTTTTAAAATCAAAATTTTTAAAAGTTTGACGAAGTGTTCCAGAGGAACCAAGTTCAATAGGTTCATGCCAATGTAATTTAATTTGCATTTCTTATCCTTAAAATTAATTATATTTATTCCACGATAGCACACGCTATGAAGCGTGTGCTATCAGTAATTAATCTTCTTTATATACAAAAGTGCGGTTACTTTTCCAAGCATTTTTAACTCTTCGTCCACGCACTCATATGCTGCGTAAATCCAATATGCGGATAATAATCCACTGCTTGCGGAGCAGATAAAAGCACAATTTTGGCTTGTGGATGTAAGACTTATTTAGTGTGCTTAATCAACTGCAAGATGATACCTTGTTTCAGATATTCTATAGCCAAACTTCTTTTAAATTTCTCTAATTAAAGAGCTGCCTTGTTCTAACGTGTCTAGCCACTGCCATTTTTCATGACCGATGAGTTTACTTTCTTCTAAAGAAAATGTTGTACAGCAACGCCCCAAACGATTTTCTAGAGATTGATTTAAATGTTGATACGTAAATTCAATTTGAGTATCGTCAATCCATTTTCCAATTAAAAAGCCTTTTAAAATTTCACCGCCACCATATTCTGCCCAAATCATTTTACCTTGTTGGTGGTAATGAAATTCTGTTTGGCTACTGACCTCACCATTTGCGGTGTTTTCAACAGCAATAAATTTTTTATTATCTAAATTCAACATTAAAGTCACTCCGCATCTGATATATCTATATTTTAATTTAACTTTAGTCCGTACAATGCTAATAAATTAACTCTTCGTCCACGCACTCATATGCTGCGTAAATCCAATATGCGGATAATAATCCACGGCTTGCGGGGCAGATAACAGCACAATTTTGGCTTGTGGATGTAACGCCTGTTTGGTGTGTTCAATTAACTGCAAGCCGATACCTTGTTTTTGATATTGTTCGTCCACCGCCAAATCAGATAAATAACAGCAGTAGGAAAAATCCGTCACGGAACGTGCCACACCCACTAATCGTTCATCATCCCAAGCGGTCACTAATAAATCTGCATGGTGTAACATTGCCGCGACACGTTTTTCATCTTCTAACGGACGGCGTGTACCTAAAGTCGTTTTATTTAGCAGTTCAATAAATTGTTTGACTGAAATCGGTTCATTAATTTTATAGTCAATCATTTGTTACTCCAGGTATTAAAGGTTAAATAGATAAATTATTTAACCGTTCTATGACTCACAAAAGTCGGTAATCCACCCCATGCTCCACCAATAAAGCCTTTACCAGAACCAGAAGTATATTCCGCTGTAGTGATGAAAGTTTTGCCATTCCATGCTGCTTCGTAGCCATACCAGCTCTCAGCAAGGCCACTAGATTTATATGACCCTTCTACAATTAAAGCATTAAGCTTCTCATCATAATATGCAAAGGTGTATTGACCTTCCAATACTTGTTCTACTTTGCTCAATTTATTGTCCATGACCGCATAATAGCCGGTGTAAGCTGCACTACCACTGATACACACTGCCTCAGCTAACACTTTTCCCTGAGTAAGTGAATAAAGTGTAATTGTCTTCTGTTCAGAATCATCATGAAGAGACAAACAGTAATCAATTGCACTACTATCAGCACTTTTACGCAATAATGCTAATACAGCATCAAATTGTTTTTCGCCTCGTTTTAATTCTGTTTTGCTAGGGTTTTTAATATAGGCAACTTGAATTTTGGGTGCGGCTTGTGGTGCTAATACCGCGTGTTTCTCTTGTCCCTTACGAATTAACGCTGATGGCGTATTTAAACGCTGTTGGAATTCATCCATTTTGAGCATGGCTGCCGCTGCACCTTTGTCTGACACTTTGAGCGTGGTTTTTCCATAGGTGAGACGAATTTCGCTTTCTTTTTTCAATCCGCTAAGTAGTGCCTTAGTTTGCGCCTCAGTGAGTTTATCTGGGTTCTCATCGGAAATATGTTTGACTGTGCCTAATGATTTGCCATTTAGCCAAATTTCAATGTCTTGACCGACTTGAACATCACGGTCGGCTTCACCGAATGGTGAAATAGTGAGTTTCCCTTCAACAGCAGCATTTTCACCTGCTGCGCGAGTAAATAAAATAGAAACTGGATCGTCTCCTTCCTCTTGATAACCTGCCATACGACAAGTGCCAAGATTATCACAAATTAAATCCCAGTCTTGATAAGTCTTTTCAAACCCTTTTAACGATGGCGCAGCCATTACAGTAAATGGTAATAATGAGAGAAGAAGAAATTTTTTCATGTTATAAATTCCTAAAAGAAGATTTGCAAAAAGTTCGTCAAATCTAAGCGCTTGTAAGCACGTGTTGTTGATTTATTTTACGATGATATCACTGACGAAAATCGGTAACTGCCATGCGCCACCAGTAAAACCTTTACAAGATCCCGTTGTCCACTCTGAAGTGCGGATAAAAATTTTGCCATTCCATACTGCATCTTCACTGTTCCAGCAATCACCTATTACTCGCCCCTTGTAAATGCCTCTTACAAACGCATAACCTTGTTTTTCATCATAGCCTGCTTCGTTGTACTGATCCGCCAACACTTGTTCTACTTTGCTCAGTTTGTCATCGAGTACAGCATAGTAATTAGTGTATTGATAAGCGGCTCTGGCACAGATTGCTTCAGCTAATACCTTGTTTTGTGTTAAGGGATAAAGCGTTATATCTTGGCTTTCTAAGTCTTCATCAACGCAGCCATCGTGGGCTTTACGTAACAGTGCTAGAACATGATTAAATTGTTTTTCACCGCGTTTTAATTCTATTGTTTTGCGGTTGTTCACGCTAACAGCATCAATTTTGGATTCAGCTTTTGGCGCTAATACCGCATGTTTTTCTTGACCTTGGCGAATGAGTGCAGAAGGCGTATTTAAACGTTGTTGAAACTCATCCATTTTGAGCATCGCAGCGGCTGCACCTTTATCAGATACTTTTTCCTTGAACTCACCAAACACCACTTCAATATCTGCATTACCTTTCAGCGCCGTGAGTAATTCTGTTGTTTGTTTTTCACTTAATTTTGCAATTCCCTCTTCTGAGATGTTTTGGATTGCACCGATTGATTGACCATTTAAGATAATTTCAGCCGTTTTATTACCCACATCTTCAGGTAATAATGCCAACTGTGCGCTCACAGGTGCTTGCTCACCCGCACTTCGAGTAAATAAAATCGAAACAGGGTGCTCAGAGCCATCCCCTTCTTCTTGATAACCCGCCATATTACAAGTGCCGGTATTATCACAAATCAAATCCCAGTCTTGATAAGTCTTTTCAAACCCTTTTAACGATGGTGCAGCCATTGCAGTGAGTGGTAATAATGAGAGAAGAATGACTTTCTTCATGTTATAAATTCCTAAAAGAAAATTTGCAAAAAAATCGTCAAATCTAATTACTTGTAGTAATCGTGAGTTTTTATTTTACGATAACGTTACTAACAAAAATAGGCAATTGCCATGCACCACCAGTAAAACCTTTACAAGAGCCGGTTGTCCATTCTGAAGTACGGATAAATATTTTGCCATTCCAGGCAGCTTCTTTCCTAATCCAACAATCACCAATCCCCCGCGACTTAAATGAACCTATTACAGCTAAGACGGGGTTTCTATTATCATACATAACATCGTTATATTGACTTGCTAGTACTTGTTCTACTTTGCTGAGTTTTTCATCCATAACAGCATAATAATTAGAGTATTGATAAGGGCCACTCCAACATATTGACTCTGCTAACACTTTGCCATTGGTAAGAGTATGAATTGTTATATCGTCACGCCAAGTATCATCTTTATGCAACTCAGGGCAGTAATTCTCTGAATTTTCATTCGTCCCATTACTTTTACGCAATAACGCTAATACAGCATCAAACTGTTTTTCGCCACGCTTTAACTCTGTTGTTTGGAGATTTTTCACGCTGACAGCATCAATTTGGGGTGCAGCCTGTGGTGCTAATACCGCATGTTTTTCTTTGCCTTGGCGAATAAGTGCGGAAGGCGTATTTAAACGTTGTTGAAACTCATCCATTTTGAGCATCGCGGCAGTTGCACCTTTATCAGATACTTTTTCCTTGAACTCACCAAACACCACTTCAATATCTGCATTACCTTTTAGCGCCGTGAGTAATTCTGTTGTTTGTTTTTCACTTAATTTTGCGTTCCCCTCTTCTGAGAAATTTTGGATCGTACCGAGTGATTGACCATTTAAGATAATTTCAGCCGTTTTATTACCCACATCTTCAGGTAATAATGCCAACTGTGCGCTCACAGGTGCTTGCTCACCCGCACTTCGGGTAAATAAAATCGAAACAGGATGTTCGGAACCATCTCCTTCTTGATAGCCCGCCATATTGCAAGTGCCGGTATTATCACAAATCAAATCCCAGTCTTGATAAGTCTTTTCAAACCCTTTTAACGATGGCGCAGCCATTGCAGTGAGTGGTAATAATGAGAGAAGAATAATTTTTTTCATGTTATAAATGCCTAAAAGAAAATTTGCAAAAAATTCGTCAAATCTAACCGCTTGTATTAAGTGTTGTTTGTTTATTTGACGATGACGTTACTAACAAAAATAGGTAACTGCCACGTACCTCCGGGAAGCCCTTTACAAGAGCCTGTTGTCCACTCTGAAGTACGGATAAAGATTTTGCCATTCCATACTGCGTCTTGCCCAGCCAAACAATCACCTAATGCTCGACCTTTGTAAGAACCTCTTACAAACGCATAACCTTGTTTTTCATCATAGCCTGCTTCGTTGTACTGCTCCGCTAAGACTTGTTCTACTTTGCTCAGTTTGTCATCGAGTACAGCATAGTAGTTGGTGCCTTGATAAGCGCCTTTAAAACAAAGCGCTTCAGCTAATACCTTATTATGCGTTAACGGATAAATCATTATATCTTGGCTTTCTAAGTCTTCATCAACGCAGCCATCGTGAGCTTTACGTAATAGTGCGAGCACGTTATCGTATTGTTTTTCACCGAGTTTTAATTCAGTTGTTTTGCGGTTTTTCACACTTACAGCATCAATTTTGGGTTCAACTTTTGGCGCTAATACAGCATGTTTTTCTTGACCTTGACGAATAAGTGCGGAAGGGGTATTTAATCGTTGTTGATATTCATCCATTTTGAGCATGGCTGCCGCTGCGCCTTTATCTGACACTTTAAGCGTGGTTTTCCCATAGGTTAGACGAATTTCGCTCTCTTTTTTCAATCCGCTAAGTAATGCCTTGGTTTGCTCTTCAGTCAGCTTATCTGGCGCGTCGTCAGAAATATGCTTGACTTTGCTTAATGATTTACCGTTTAACCAAATTTCAATGTCTTGACCGACTTGAACATCACGGTCGGCTTCACCAAATGGTAAAATAGTAAACTTTCCTTCCACTGCAGCATTTTCACCTGCTGCGCGAGTAAATAAAATAGAGACTGGGTCACTACTTTCATCCTGATAACCCGCCATACGACAAGTGCCCGTGTTATCACACACTAAATCCCAATCTTGGTAGTTTCCAATACCTTTGATTGAAGTGGCCATTGCAGCTACTGGCAATAACGTCAATAACAATACTTTTTTCATCTCGAAGTTCCTTTTTTGATGGGCGTATTACAATAATACTGCCGCCGCTTTATCCAAATACCATTCCGTCACCCCATTTTTTGCTTTAATTTTGGCTGCGGGATAAGGTAGGTTTTCAGCTGGCGTTGTTTGGATTTCTTTTAAAATGTCTGCTTTGCTTTCGCCAGTGACTAAATAGGTAATGCGTTTCGCTTGTTCAATGAGTTTGGCTGTTTTCGAAATGCGAATTTGACCGCTTTCAGGATGTTTCGCAATGACCGCAAGATTTGCATCATCAAAATGGGTTTGATGTGGGAAGAGAGAAGCGGTATGACCGTCAGTCCCCATACCTAAAATGATCCAATCAAAAACACCATTTGGAATGACCGCACTTAATTCTTCTTCGAAGCGTTTTAATTCAAAGTGCGGTTCATTTTCACCACGAATTCGGTGGATATTTTCTGCGGGAATTTGAATATGATCGAATAAGCGTTTTTGCACTTCGCCATAGTTGCTTTCTGAATCGGTTGGTGGAACCATGCGATCATCACCCCACCAAAAATGTAGATTTTTCCAGTTAATTTGTTCTGCATAAGGCGCTTTGGCTAAGGTTTTAAATAACAACTTAGGTGTTGAACCACCGGAAAGGGAAATGTGTACGGGATGATTTAATTGGCTATAAATCACAAATTCTTGGGCGATCTTTTCAACAGCGTGTTGAGCCGTTGGGAAGGTGATGGTGTTCATGTTTGCTTCTCTTTATATTGGATATTAGCCTTCTTCCGCTTGTAGGGAAGAAGGCTTGCGATTAATGATTAAACCTTTTTCTTCATTTTGCCACTTGGTTTACGCCATACGCGACCGCTTTTCGCAATGAGTTTTTCGGCTGCAACTGGTCCCCAGGTGCCGGCTTCATATTCGTAAACTCGACCGCCTGCTTCTTTGTAATTCAAAATTGGCTGCACAAATTTCCATGCGGCGTGCACCGCATCCGTACGCGCAAAGAGTGTGGCATCGCCTTTCATTGCATCAAGCAATAAGCGTTCATAAGCCGTGAGCACTTGCTCATCGGCCAAATCGGCATAACGGAAATCCATTGAGACTTCTTTCGCTTCGAAGCCTGCACCTGGTTTTTTCAAACCGAAGCGCATTGAAATGGCTTCATCAGGTTGAATACGGATGATCAATTTATTTTCTGGTGCATTTTGACTGAATACTGGATGTGGCGTAGTTTTGAAATGAATCACAATTTCAGTCACACGTGCTGGTAAGCGTTTACCTGTACGAACATAGAAAGGCACACCAGCCCAACGCCAGTTTTCGATTTCACAGCGTAAGGCCATAAAGGTTTCAGTGCGAGAGTTAGCTGGCACACCTTTTTCTTGTAAATAGCCTTTGACTTCTTTTCCATCAATTTCTGCTGCAGTGTATTGACCAAGCACTAGGTTGTGTTCAACATCATCTTGCGTTAATGGACGTAAAGAATGCATGACTTTGGCCACTTCATCACGCATTGAGTTCGCATTGATGATTGCGGGCGGTTCCATAGCAACCATGGCTAAAACTTGTAATAAGTGGTTTTGGAACATATCACGCATTGCACCGGATCCATCGTAATAGCCACCACGTTCTTCCACGCCAATCGCTTCAGCACCAGTAATTTCCACATAATCAATGAAATTACGGTTCCAAAGCGGCTCGAACCAACCATTTGAGAAACGCAAGACAAGCAAGTTTTGCACGGTTTCTTTACCAAGATAATGGTCGATACGGTAGATTTGATGTTCTTCAAAGAAACGGTGAATCTGTACGTCTAATTGTTTTGCTGTTTTCGCATCATAACCGAATGGTTTTTCCACAATAATGCGTTTCCAACCGTCTTCTTCGGTGTTTAAACCATGTGCAGCAAGACATTCAGGAATCACACCATATAAGCTTGGAGGAGTGGACATGTAATAAAGCGTGTTGCCATTCGTTTGATATTTTTCATGTAATTCGTCTAAACGTGGCACTAATTTGCCATAATCAGCGGCATCTGATGTATTTACCGCTTGATAATAGAGATGGCTACAGAACTCTTCGAGCGTTTCAGGCGTAGTTTCTTCTGTTTGAAGAAGTGCTTCGCGCATTTTCTCACGGAAAGTGTCATCGTTTAATTCTGTACGAGCAACACCCAATACAGAAAATTGGTTTAAACGCCCAAATTTGAAAAGATTATAAAGTGCTGGAATGAGTTTGCGGTGCGTTAAATCACCAGAAGCACCAAAAATCACGATACAATTATTATTCGTTTGCATATTGTTCCTTATTGTTCCGAGTAGTGTTTTTAAATAATGCAATATATTACTGCACTTTACCAATCGAACCAATCAATTAAATTGAAAGACAGATGCCCAATTTTGTGTATTATCTGACACCATCACAAAGTTTGGATTAATTAAACTTTCACGCTGGTTATAGGTGAGTGGCTGAAATTGTGGATCGAAAATTCCCCCATTGATTTCAGCTAATAAAATTTCAGCGCCCGCGGTGTCCCATTCGCCGGTTTTACCGAGGCGAACATAGCAATCAACCGCCCCTTCTGCGACCAAACCGCTTTTCAAACTACTCGAACCAACTACCGTAAATTCGCATGCCAAATTCTTCGCTAAAATTGACCGCACTTTTTCTTGTGAGGTGGTGGCGCCTACGGCGATTTTTAACGGTTGAGTAAGATCGATTTTTCGTGGTTGTAAGGTTTTTATCTCTTTGTCACTCTGTTTGAATGCGCCGAAACCTTTCATGGCGTAATAGGTAATATCCAAAATAGGGAAGTGAATAACCCCCAGTACAGGTTGATGATTTTGTACGAGTGTAATCAAAACGGAAAATTGATCCGTACGATCAATAAATTGCTGTGTGCCATCAAGGGGATCGATCAACCAATAGGTTTGCCAAGTTTGGCGTTTTTCAAAGGGGATATTGCAGTTTTCCTCTGAAAGAACAGGAATATCGGGGAAAAGTGCGGTCAGTTTTTCGATTAAAAACTGACTGACAAATAAATCCGCCTCTGTGACAGGTGTGTTATCCGATTTGGTTTGTATTGCCACATCCTGTTGGTAAAAACGAGCCAAATGTTTTCCTGCTTCATTGGCAAGCGTGCGGACTTGATCGAGAAGAGATTGAGATAATTGCATATTTATTCTCTACTTTGATTTCGGTAATAACAAGGAGAGGAAAATTGTCGTATAGATTGCCATGATGGAAGATCCGCCTAAGATGAAGGATATACGGTCAGTGAGGTATTTTGTATTTGGTGCGATCACGACATTACCGATACTCCAATAACAAAAAATAATGATAAATGAAAAAAGGAGAATTTTCTTCCAGTGATGGCGTAGATAGCCTCTGCATTTGGCAACGTAAGCATTGATTATTGCCGGAACAGTGAGAGGCCAAAATGTCAGAAAGAAACCAAATAACGCAGAGTCGAAATAACCTTCTCTGTAGTCGTCTAGGTCGAAAAGGACATAAGCGATAACACTGCCTATCAGCTGCGTAACTAGTGGGAAGATAATAATCGCTTTTAAATAAGGGGATTGAGTTGACACCTTAAGCTCCTAGAAAAATAGGCTATCCGAGGACAGCCTATTTTCATCCATTATTTTGATTTCTTCGCACGTAATACACGAGAAACGAAAATAAAGACACCGAAGATAAACACGGCAAGACCGAGTAATTCGCCTATATTATCCCAGTTTTCTAATGCTAAGGCTAATGGTGCTTCAGAACCACCTGATGTCACAGATGCCGCAATAATGAAGGCTAAGATAACGCCCATTAAACTTTCACCGACAATTAAACCTGCCGCGAAAAGCGTACCGAAACGTTCTGCTTTTTTCTCCACTTCTGTATCATTAGTGCGTTTTGCGTAGCGCTTAATATTGCGTGTGAGAAGCCATGCCATCACTGCACCGACCACAACCGGCATATTGATTGATGGTGGAAGGTAAATACCAATACCGACTGCTAATACTGGTAGCGCGAAGCGGCTGTTACTCGTTTTACGCATAAGCGCATCAATAATGATTAATACCACACCCAAACCTACACCACTTAAAATGTAAGTCCATTCTAATTGATTGGTGAAAATACCTTTTGAAATAGTGGTCATAATGGTCGCTTGTGGCGCTGAAAGTGCTTGTGCTGGATCCATGTCTGGACGTGGTAATGCCCCCGTGAAGCCATAAGCGTGGTATAAAATTTCTAATACCGGTGCAATCACTAGTGCACCAACGAAACAACCAATGATTAACGCAACCTGCTGTCTCCAAGGGGTTGCTTCAACTAAAAGACCGGTTTTTAAGTCTTGTAAGTTATCGTTTGAAATAGTTGCAGTGGTTAATACGATAGATGCCGTGAATAAGGTCAATGCGGTTAAGAATTTTTGACCGTCTACCGTTTCAAATAAGCCACTGCTTTTACCAATGGTCACTAAAACAAGTGAAATGACGATAACGGAAATAATCCCGATACCTGAAATTGGGCTTGAAGATGAACCCACTAATCCCGCCATATAACCAGATGCCGCTGCAACGAAGAAACCAATTAACACCGCAAGTAGAGTACAAACCACCACTAATAACACGGCAAGTTCAGCAGAAATTGGTGCCGCTGCAACGAAGTGATATAAGGAAATCACGATTAATACGACAGTCGCCAATAAAATATAAATAATGGTTTTTGGTGATAAGTCGATATCAATACGATTTTCTGATTCAGCTTGTGAGCCTTTTAACATACGGAAAGAATGAACCATCCCTTCAATCATTGGTTTGAGAAGGATTAATAATGTCCAAATCGCTGCAATACCGATAGTACCCACACCAATAAAGCGAACTTTGGTTTTCCATTCGGTCATCGCATAGCTCACGATTGACGCGTCGGTTGGCATATCACCTGTTGCGGTGAAATAAGGCACAGCCACACCCCAAGCGAGGAATGTACCAAATAACATCGCAAGACCGCCTACGATACCAATTAAGTAACCCGCACCCACTAAGGCAAGAGAGAAACCCATCGGTAATTGGAAAACGGCTTTACCGTTAGAGAACCATGCGCTTGCGCTGTCAGACATGACACGTAATGCATTAGTTAAGAACGCAACAGTTCCCGCGAAAATACCACCGTAAGCAATATCTTTTACGCCGCTGTCACTTTCCTCATTATTGCCTGCTTTTAAGATTTCAGCCGCAGCCACACCTTCAGGGTAAGGTAAGTCGCTGTTTACCACCATCGCACGACGTAATGGAATAGTGAATAGTACGCCCAACGTACCGCCAGAGGCACAGATAAGTACAGTTTGCCAGAATGGGAATTCCTGCCAGTAACCCATCATTAATAGACCTGGAAGAACGAAAATAACAGAAGATAATGTCCCCGCTGATGAAGCCTGGGTTTGCACCATGTTATTTTCTAAGATACTGGAATCCTTGAAGAATTTTAAAATTGCCATAGAGATTACGGCAGCTGGAATGGAGGAGGCGAAAGTCATCCCCACTTTAAGACCCAAATAAACGTTAGATGCAGTGAAGATCACTGTAATTAACGCCCCAAGGAACATTCCTCGGAAGGTCAATTCTTTTAAATTATCATGAGACATAAATTTTCCTATTTATTTTTGAAAAATGACTATACATTCTCAAAAAAAGAATAATTATTCAAGTTTTATTTAAAGTTAATCGCTTGCGATTAGAATTTATCTAAATTTCTTCGATTTATTTACGTTTTTTTAAATAATCTCGCAAAGTATAAAGTGCGGTTAGGTTTCTTGCCTCATTAAATTCATCACTGACCAAAAGTGCATCAAGTTGCGATAAAGGATAACGCACGATTTCTAATGGTTCAGGCTCATCCCCTTCTAGTTGATTTGGATACAGATCTTCGCCTAATAAAACGTGCATTTTATGCCCCATAATTTGTGGATTGATTTTCATGGTACGTAAAAATGTCCATTTTTTTGCGCCGAAGCCAATTTCTTCCTGTAATTCTCGATTGGCACTTTGTTCGGGCATTTCCCCCATATCCATTCCACCTTTTACAAAGCCTAACTCATATTGTTCTGTTCCGACCGCGTATTCACGAACAAGAAGTAAATCTTCGCCATCAATCGCAATCACCATCACGGAATCTCGATTGAAAGGGCGAAAACGTTCATAAGTGCGGTCAATTCCATTGGAGAATTTGAGATCGACAGCTTGAATTTCAAACAAGCGGGATTTTGCCACGGTGGAAAGGGAGAGAATGTGTGGAAGTTGTTTTTTCATGATATTAGCCCTATTATCTTGTTATTGGCTCATCATACGCAAAGTGAGAGAAATAGGAAGAGTTATGGCTGAAAATAACGAAGTACGATTAGATAAATGGCTTTGGGCGGCGCGTTTTTATAAAACTCGTAGCATTGCGAAAGCAATGATTGAAGGGGGCAAAGTTCATTACAATGGCCAACGTGCAAAAGTAAGCAAAAATGTAGAAGTCGGTGCTATGATTAAGCTACGTCAAGGCAACGATGAAAAAGAAATTGAAGTGATTGCTTTAAGCGATCAACGCCGTGGCGCCCCTGAAGCCCAATTGCTTTATCAAGAAACGGCACAGAGTGTGAAAAAACGCGAGGAAATGGCATGGGCAAGAAAAAATAATGCACTTTCGATGCCACATCCTGATCGTCGTCCAAACAAAAAAGAACGTCGAGATTTATTGAAATTTAAACACCAAGATGAGTTCTAAAAAACAAAAGTGCGGTCAATTTTGACCGCACTTTGTGTATTAATGGTTTTTGTGACTTGTACTGTATAGGATTTTGTCGGTATAAGCCATTGCAATTGCCGAAATCAAAAAAGAAAAATGAATAATCACTTCCCACATAATTGTTTTTTCAGGAATTTTTGAGGCATTCACAAAGGTTTGCAATAAGTGAATCGAGGAAATGCTGATAATTGACATAGAAAGTTTGACTTTCAGCACAGTCGCATTCACATGGCTCATCCATTCAGGTTGATCAGGGTGGTTTTTCGTGCGTAGTTTTGATACGAAAATCTCATAACCGCCTAATGTCACCATCACCAATAAGTTAGCAATCATCACCACATCAATGAGATTGAGTACGGCGAGCATAATGGTGTCTGCATCCATTTCATTAACATTGGTGATGAGATACCACAAGTTTTTCATAAACTTGTAGGCATAGATGCCTTGTACAACAATTAGACCTAAGTAAATAGGTACTTGTAACCAACGACTTGCAAAAATCGTTTTGCTTAGAAAAGTGGTTTGTTCATTATATTTTGCACATGGATCCGTGATTTCTTTTTGTTCCGTTGCCATAAAATTCCCCACAAATAAAAATTAAAATAAAAAAGCGGCAAGAAAATAGCCGCTTTTAAAGAAAAATTCAACCGATGTTTTTTATTTTACCTCATTCTCGGTAGTGATAAGGGATAGGCGCGTTAAATCCACGTCATTATTGAGCAACTCAACGTTTGGCATACTCTTGTTAGCTTTCGCTGACAAGTCTTTAAAGCGTTCCACTTTCCCCACTAAACCTTGTTGTCCCACAAGGGCGGTGACGGTGCTGTTGTATTGATTGCTCACAGTGGAAAGGGTGTTGCCTAGTTTGTTTAAGCGTTCGGCCACCAAGCAAATCTGGTTGTAAATTTCACCTGCTTTTTCCGCGATTTCTTTAGCCTCAGCATTACCTCGTTCGATACGCCACAAATTCGCCACAGTACGCAAAATTGGCATGAGAGTCGTGTGTGAAACCATAATGACATTTTTCTCATAGCCATAATTAAACAGACTTGGGTCTAATTTTAAGGCTTCAATATAAGCGGGTTCCACTGCGATGAACATCAAGACAAAATTAGGGCTGCGCATGCCAATCAAATTGCTGTAATCCTTGCGGTGCAAGTCATCAATGTGATTTTTCAGGGCTTTAATATGCTCCCTTAGTAAACGCTCACGTTCAAATTCATCCTCAGAATTGACCGCACTTTCATAAGCATTCAATGACATTTTGCTATCAATGATGATATTTTTCTCATCGGGCAGATTCAGCACAAAATCAGGATAGTTTCGTCCGCCTTGCTCATCTTTAAAATGCGCTTGTGCACTGTAATGCACGTTCTCAATTAAACCAGCCAACTGAAGTGCGCGCTCAAGTTGCACTTCTCCCCAGTTACCTAAGGTTTTCTTTTCTCCTTTTAGTGCAGAGGTTAAATTATTGGCTTCTTTCGACATGTTTAAGCCAATTTCCAACACCTTTTTGATTTCCGCTTCTAAACCCGCATTGCCTTTCACCGATTCCGAATGGATTTCATTGACTCGTTTTTGAAAGCCTTCGATTTGTTCACGGAAAGGCTTCAACAAGGTTTCCAATGCGGTTTGATTGGTTTGATTAAAGGATTGGCTTTTTTCTTCCAAAATACGGTTGGCCAGATTTTGGAATTCCACGCCTAGCTGTTGTTTGGATTGCTCAATATGCTGTTGCTGTTCAGCAAAATGTTTTTCTTTTTCGGAAAGGGTGGTTTTGAGCTCCGTTAATTCTTGTGAAAGTGCGGTCAATTTTTCCTGCGTTTTTTGCTGCTCTTGTTCTTTTCTAAGTAGATTTTCCTGAGCTTGTTGTAATTGCCCTTGCAAGCTTTCGGCTTGTGCAGATGCTATCCCAAAACGTTCTTTTAATGCGGTGATTTGCCCGCCAATTTGATCGTAACGGAGTTGCTCTTCATCTAATTCTTTTTCTAAATATTGGATTTTTTCATCACGTTCATTAAGGCGAGTTTGCAAACCTTCTGCATGAGTTTGTGCTTTAACGGCTTGCTGTTCTAATTGATTTTTGACCGCATTTAAAGAATCAAAACGCTCCGCTAATTGATTGTAATCGCCGATAGTTTTATTGAGATCTTGTTGTAATTCTTGCGTATCTCGTTTGCTGCGGCTTAATAGAAAAAGCATCACAATACTGATAAAAACCAGCACGGCAATGATGATTAAATATTGATTAGAGGTGAGTTCTGACATAAATAGGCTCCTGGATACAGAAAAATTTTAGCATATTCCCAGAAACTTTTTAAAAATTAAGATTGTTAATTAGGTAAGAAAAGTGCGGTCAAAAATAACCGCACTTTTTTAGGAAGATTAGTAGTTTGAGTTAATCAATACTTCTTCACCGTAGCCACCAAGGGTTGGCATTGGTTGGTAAGTAGAGTTTGCTGCACGCATTAAACGAATACCACGAATACCTGCTTCTTTTGCGGCTAGGATATCGTCATCGCTGTCACCATAGTGAATACTCACTTTGTGCTCAATAATACCCGGTGTTTTGTTATATTTAGTTGGAAGTTTGCGACCGCCCATGAATTCTACAGGGTGCATATCTTTAATATTAAAGGCTTTTTGTAGCACAGGTGTCACACCATCTTTATCGCCAGCTGTACGACCGGTAATAAAATAAATTTGGTCACCACGTGCTTGGTGCATATTAATTAAATCCACCGCAATTTGTTTTGGAATGGAATATTGGTCACAACCTGCATTCACTTCATTCCAGAAATCTTGATTTTTTAAGTAATCATTTTTACCTGGTGAGTATTTTTCTTGGCCGTGGTAGAAACAAGGGCTACTGAAAAGTACAGTATCATCAATGTCGAAGCTCACATTAATGGGTGCTTTGCCTTCTAATTCTTTTTTCAACTGCTCAACAGAGATCCAGTGAATCGGTTTTTGCTCTGTCATTTCACGAGCATTCGTACCTTGTTCAGTGTAAGGTTCTTTGTTTGATGCAAAAGTAGAGACTGCACTTGCCGCTAAAATTGCAATGGCAGAAAGTTTAAGTAAATTTTTCATGTTTTCCTCATTAAGTAGTTTGTTTTACTTGTAACAAATCATATCCTTTTAAAATATGGGTGTGAAATGATAGCAATCGTTTGCTATTTAAAAAAGTGATCTTTATCACATTTTTTTGAGATGATTGTTTAATAAAGCATCAAAAAAATTACCCCTTGAATTTGGCGGAATCGAACGCCATATAACGAATAACTTTTCTTAAAAGAAGGATAAAAAGAATGACAACAATTGTAAGCGTACGTCGTAATGGCCAAGTGGTTGTTGGGGGCGATGGACAGGTTTCATTAGGCAATACCGTCATGAAAGGGAATGCCCGTAAAGTACGCCGTTTATATAATGGCAAAGTTCTAGCCGGTTTCGCAGGCGGAACAGCGGATGCGTTCACCTTATTTGAATTATTTGAGCGAAAATTAGAAATGCATCAAGGGCATTTGTTAAAAGCCGCCGTGGAATTAGCCAAAGATTGGCGAACCGATCGTGCGTTACGCAAGTTAGAAGCGATGCTGATTGTGGCGGATGAAAAAGAAAGTTTAATCATTACCGGTATTGGTGATGTGGTGCAACCGGAAGCCGATCAGATTTTAGCCATTGGTTCTGGCGGTAATTATGCATTATCGGCAGCCCGTGCGTTGGTGGAAAATACCGATTTATCAGCTCGTGAAATTGTGGAAAAATCTTTAAAAATTGCCGGTGATATTTGCGTGTTTACCAATACAAATTTCACTATCGAAGAATTACCGAATAAATAAGGAAAAATTATGTCTGAAATGACCCCTCGTGAAATTGTTTCCGAATTAGATCAACATATTATCGGCCAAAAAGAGGCGAAAAGAGCGGTTGCAATCGCATTACGTAACCGTTGGAGAAGAATGCAGTTACAAGAGCCACTTCGTCATGAAGTGACGCCTAAAAATATTTTAATGATTGGGCCAACGGGTGTGGGTAAAACCGAGATTGCGCGTCGTCTTGCAAAATTAGCCAATGCGCCATTCATTAAAGTGGAAGCGACCAAGTTCACCGAAGTGGGCTATGTGGGGAAAGAAGTGGATTCCATTATCCGTGATTTAACGGACAGTGCGATGAAATTAGTTCGCCAACAAGAAATTGCGAAAAATCGTGCGAAAGCAGAAGATGCAGCGGAAGATCGTATTTTAGATGCATTATTGCCTCCACCGAAAAATCAATGGGGTGAAGTCGAAAACCACGACACCAACAGTAGCACTCGCCAAGCGTTCCGTAAAAAATTACGTGAAGGGCAATTAGACGATAAAGAAATCGAAATTGATGTGTCTGCGGGCGTTTCAATGGGCGTAGAAATCATGGCGCCTCCAGGCATGGAAGAAATGACGAATCAGTTGCAATCCATGTTCCAAAGTCTGGGGTCGGATAAAACCAAAAAACGCAAAATGAAAATTAAGGATGCATTAAAAACCTTAATTGACGATGAAGCGGCCAAATTGATTAATCCGGAAGAATTGAAGCAAAAAGCCATTGATGCAGTTGAGCAAAACGGTATCGTGTTTATTGATGAGATTGACAAGATCTGTAAAAAAGGCGAATACAGTGGTGCGGATGTTTCTCGTGAAGGTGTGCAACGTGACTTATTACCATTAGTGGAGGGCTCAACGGTGAATACCAAACACGGGATGGTAAAAACTGATCATATTCTCTTTATTGCATCGGGTGCCTTCCAAGTGGCGCGTCCATCGGATTTAATCCCAGAGTTGCAAGGTCGTTTGCCGATTCGTGTTGAATTATCAGCATTAACGGCAGAGGATTTTGAGCGTATTCTAACTGAGCCAAATGCGTCTTTAACGGAGCAATATAAAGCGCTCATGGCAACAGAAGGTGTGAGCATTGAGTTTACACAAGATGCCATTAAGAAGATTGCTGAAGCCGCCTTCCGTGTGAATGAGAAAACAGAGAATATCGGTGCAAGACGTTTACATACCGTGATGGAACGTTTAATGGATAAAATCTCATTTGATGCGAGTGAAATGGACGGTCAAACTGTTAATATCGACGCAGCTTATGTGAGTGAGGCATTAGGCGAAGTGATTGAAAACGAAGATTTAAGTCGATTCATTCTGTAATGAAAGTTTAGATAAAGAAAAAGTGCGGTTATTTTTAACCGCACTTTTTTTATCTCTTAAATGAAGATTAGTGACCGCCGCAACCACAGCCGCCATGACCGTGTCCGTGATCATGATCGTGATGATGACCACCGCCACAGCAACCGCCGTGTCCATGATCGTGATCATGGTGGTGATGACCGTGACCGCCGCAACCACAACCATGACCATCTTCATCATCGTGATGGTGGTGATGATCGTGTGCACCATGCACGTGACCGTGAGCAATTTCTTCTAATGTTGCTTCACGGATGCCAACAACCTCAACAGTGAAGTGTAATTCTTGACCCGCTAACATGTGGTTACCATCAACCACCACTTCATCGCCATCCACTTCAGTGATCACAACAGGAACTGGGCCGATATCTGTATCTGCTAAGAAACGCATACCAACCACCACTTCATCTACACCTTGGAATACATCTTTTGGTACACGTTGAACCATGTTTTCATTGTATTCGCCGTAGCCTTCTTCTGGTTGAACACGAACTTCAAATTTGTCGCCAACTTCTTTACCTTCTAAGGCATTTTCAAGACCAATGATTAAGTTATTGTGGCCTTGTAAATATTCTAATGGTTGATTTGCTGGAGCTTCATCAACTAATACACCGTCTTGAGTACGTACTTGGTAAGCGATACTCACAACCGTATTTTTTGCTACTTTCATATTGTTTTCCTTATTAAAAAAATCGTCATTCATTGTATAGAAAATTATTCTTTAAGCAATGCAATTCGCGCATTCACACTGACTTTAATTTTCTCTTTGCCACTTTGAGTGTAAGTTTCATCTTTCCCACTCGAGTATAAACTTTTAGAGCTTAGTTCGGCTGCAGCATAAGGGCGGAAATCAGCGACTGAATCATTAGCTGAGGAAATTTCAAGGTTCTGTATGCGATAACCTTTCACCTGCAAGGATTCTTGAACTAAGAGTGCTTTATCTTTAAGTTTTGCTAAAGCTTCTTTGGTTAATTCATTTTCTAAACTACTTAATTTTTCACGAGAAACAGAGGCATTGACCTGAGCAATGGCCAATACGCCATCTAGTTCATTTACTAATGTTGATAATGCTTGAGAGTCTTTACTTTCTAAGGTTAATCCTGCATGCGCAATCCAACCTTGCTGTTTGCCTTTATTATCGTAACGAACCATGGTATTACGAGAATTATCAGTAATTTCGACCGAGCTCTGTGCTTTCGCTAATTCAATGGCTTTATTCATTTTTTCTGCCATGGTTTTATTGAGCGCGGATAAATCATTGCCTTCCGCTTGGTAAAAAAGGGAGACTTGCAATAAATCACGTTCTACTGCTTTTTCTGCTTCAACAGTAAAGGTTACATCAGCTGGATAATTCGGTACGGGTTCTTCTGCAAAAGAAGCGATAGGTAAGGCAAGTAATGCAAGAGAAAGTGCTTTGAGTTTCATTTTTTCATTCCTATTTGGGTAAGATAAAAATTAAGGGCGATTAACTCCCCCCACATTATTAATGTAAACGTTCGTTGTCGTCTTCGACATCTTCGTCATCGAAAAATTCGCCATCATCGCCGTATTCATCATCTTCCGCATTCGGATCTTCAAAATACGTGCCCCAGCCATCATAAATGCCTTTGTATTTTTCCACTAATGGTAAAATTTCTTTTTGTTGTGCATCGATAATTTCGGATTTTAATTCCACTTCACTGATGATATCAAAACAGAAAATCACCTTGCCATTTTCATCTTCGAATTCTTCTGCTTCTGACACTTCATAGCCTGCTTTGAAAGCATCCACGGCAATTTTTTCTAAGGTATCAAAATCATAATGAGCGATGTGATGTTCGATAATATAAAGGGCATCCGGATCGCTGCCGTCATTTAATAAATCTGTAATGATTTCACGGGTTTCTTCTTGAAGTTCGTTAAAGTTCGTCATAAGGCATTCCTTTTGTCAGAAAAAGTGCGGTCATTGTAGGGGATAAAGATGAAAATGTCGCTAAAAATTTATGCTCATTTCAGTTTGCCTTGACGGGGAGGAAAGGTTAAAATTCTGCGCGAATAAATTGTGCTTAACATGCCCAGCTGATCACGCTATTTATTGCAGCGAAAAAAGTTGGGCTTTCTTATTTTAGAACGAAAAAAATGGTCAAACATCTCCCTTATTTCACCTTAAAAACACCGCCAAAATCAACCGCACTTTTAAAGCAAGAGTTTGCTGATTTTATCGTTAAAGAAGATCTTGGCTATGAAATGTCAGGCGAAGGCGAATTTGTGGCGGTAAAAATCCGTAAAACGGATTGTAATACGTTGTTTGTGGGCGAAAAACTTGCCAAGTTTGCGGGTATTTCTGATCGAAATATGGGGTATGCCGGTTTGAAAGATCGTCATGGCATCACCGAACAATGGTTTTGTTTGCAAATGCCGGGAAAGGAAACGCCAGATTTTAGCCAATTTCAATTAGAAGGTGTCGAGATTTTAGACGTTACTCGCCACAATCGTAAAATTCGTACGGGGAGTCTTCAAGGAAATACCTTCGAGATTTTATTGCGCGGTGCAAAAGAAAGTGATGAGTTGAATGAACGCTTAAATTTTGTGGCGAAATACGGTTTCCCTAACTACTTCACTGAACAACGTTTTGGGCGTGATGGGCATAATCTGACTCAAGCGATTCGTTGGGCGAAAGGGGAGATTAAGGTCAAAGATCGTAAAAAACGCAGTTTTTATCTTTCCGCCGCTCGCAGCGAAATTTTTAATTTAGTTGTGGCAGAACGAATTGAACAAAATGTGGCAGATCAGGTTCTAAGAGACGATATTGTACAGTTAAATGGATCGCACAGTTGGTTTAAGGCTGATGAAAATGAAGATTTAGCGGTTTTACAGCAACGTTTGAACGAGCAAGATATTTTGCTCACCGCGCCTTTAATTGGCGAAGAAAATTTATCTGCAAGTGCGGTTGAAAATAAAGTGGTTTTGGAACATCAGGTTTTCCAAGAGTTAATGAAACAAGAGAGAATGAAACCCGCTCGCCGCCCTTTATTAATGCAGGCAAAAGATTTCCATTGGACGTTTGTTGAAGAAGGATTGAAGCTCTCATTTTATTTACCGGCAGGGAGTTATGCCACTGCATTGGTGCGAGAGTTAGTGAATATTAAGGAAGAAGAATAATGCGAATTTTAGTCAGCAATGATGACGGTTTTCACGCCGAAGGGATTCAAGTTTTAGCAAAAGAATTACGAAAAATTGCCGATGTGGTGATCGTCGCGCCTGATCGTAATCGTAGCGCGGCATCAAGTTCATTAACACTTGTTGAGCCGCTTCGCCCTCGTCATTTAGATTGCGGTGATTACTGCGTGAATGGCACCCCCGCAGATTGTGTGCATTTGGCTTTAAATGGTTTTTTATCTGGTCAAGTGGATCTTGTGGTGTCTGGTATTAATGCGGGTTGCAATATGGGGGATGATACAATTTATTCTGGCACCCTCGCCGCTGCATTGGAAGGGCGTCATTTAGGATTGCCAGCCATTGCCGTCTCTTTAGATGGTCGTCAGCATTATGAAACAGCCGCTCGCGTGGTGTGTGATTTAATTCCGAAATTACATCCTCAATTATTGAATAAACGAGAAGTGATCAATATCAATGTGCCAGACTTGCCCTATGAAGAACTTAAAGGCATTAAAGTCTGTCATTTAGGCTATCGCACATCTGCGGCCGAAGTGATTAAACAAGAAGATCCTCGTGGCGAAAATATCTATTGGATTGGTCCGTCAGGCTTGCCAGAATATGATGGTGAAGGCACAGATTTCCATGCAGTAAAAAATGGTTATGTTTCCATTACGCCAATTCAAGCAGATCTTACGGCTCATCAGTCAATTGCTGCTTTACAAGATTGGCTGGAAAGTGAATAATGTGCCATTTTGATACGAATTTTCCCTATTGAAGCAATAAAGGATAAGTGAATGAATATTTTTGGTGCGATGTACGATAAAACGATGCAATGGTCAAAACATCGCTTTGCCGTGTTTTGGTTATCCTTTGTAAGTTTTATTGAGGCCATTTTCTTTCCAATTCCACCCGATGTGATGTTGATTCCAATGTCAATGTCAAAGCCAAAAAGTGCGTTTCGTTTTGCGCTTTATACAGCGGTCGCTTCAGTAGTGGGGGGAATGATTGGTTATGCTATCGGCTATTATGCCTTTGATTGGGTGCAAGGTTATATTCAACAATGGGGCTACCAAGCCGCTTGGGAACAAGCTATGGCGTGGTTTAAGGAATGGGGCGTGTTAGTAGTCTTTGTTGCCGGTTTTAGTCCTATTCCTTATAAAGTTTTCACCATTTGTGCCGGCGTGATGCAAATGGCATTTATCCCCTTTGTGATAACCGCATTTGTATCGCGTTTTGCTCGTTTTATTTTAGTGGCAAAACTGGCCGCATGGGGCGGAGAAAAATTCGCCGCGAAATTACGTAAATCCATTGAAGTCATTGGTTGGAGTGTCGTTGCTTTAGCCGTCATTATTTATATTATTTTAAAATAATAGGATGACCTTTTTTATGAATAAATTACTCTTTATTATCTCGAGTGCATTGCTGGTTTCAGCTTGTACGGGAGAGCCGAAAAAACAAGATCCCGACGCATTGCCAGATGGTATTATGCAACCAGTAGAGGGAACGGGAGCCGTTGCCGGTGGTAGCTTTATGCCGGAAATTGAAAAGAATTCAATGCCAAATCAAATGAAATAAATTTAATTTTAAAGGAAGAATAAATGAAAAAATCGTTTTTATTGCTCCCTGTGAGTATCGCTATTTTAACGGCTTGTAGTTCAAATAGCCCTGCACCAATTGAAAATGTGGATGGCACACTTTCTCCAGGTGTAATGCAGCCTGTCGATAATAACTCTAGCGGTACATGGCAGCCAGAAATCCAACAAAATACCATGCCAAGTACAATGGGCGGCAGCGTGCCAACGGGAACTCAAACACCACAGCCAAGTTTCCAACCAACTTATCAACCGGTACAACAGCCTGCAGCAACTCAACCACAGCCTGCTCCAGCACCGGTTCAACCGCAAACTAAGACGGTAACTAAAACGGTTTCTGATTGTACCAGCTCTGGTGCAATCAACGTGCCACGTAATCCAAATACGAACGCACCAGATTACAGCCAAATTCAAAAAGGTTCATACAAAGGAAACACCTATAAAGTAAACAAAGGCGACACCATGTTCTTAATCGCTTACTTGACGGGGATGGACGTAAAAGATTTGGCAAGCATGAACAATATGAAAGAGCCTTACAGCTTAAGCGTGGGTCAAACATTAAAAATTTCAAATTGTTCAACAAAAACAATCACTACAACGGTTCCAGTGAAAACTACCGCACCAGCGGCACCTGCTGAGCCAGAAGTGACTTATACACCAGGTGCAAATGGCACACAAATTGGTTCTGATGGTACGGTAATTGGTCCTATTAAATCAGGTGTGGGTAACGGTGAACCTTCAAAACCAGTTTTCACAAACAATACGCCTAGCACACCAGCAACGACGACAACACAAGTAGAAACCACAAACAATACACCAGTTAATGCGAATGTTGTGGCACCAGTTGCGTCGAATATCGCATGGCAATGGCCAACTCAAGGTAACGTGATCCAAGGTTTCTCTAATACCGATGGTGGTAACAAAGGGGTTGATATCAGTGGTTCACGCGGTCAAGCCGTTAAAGCGGCAGCGAACGGTCGTGTTGTGTATGCGGGTAACGCATTACGTGGCTATGGTAACTTAATCATCATCAAACATAACGATGATTTCTTAAGTGCTTATGCGCACAACGACAAGATCCTTGTGAGCGATCAACAAGAAGTGAAAGCAGGTCAAGAGATTGCGAAAATGGGTAGCACAGGAACCAATGCTGTGAAACTTCACTTCGAGATCCGTTATAAAGGTAAATCTGTGGATCCAGTTAGATACTTACCGAGAAGATAATCTTTTCACAGAAAAAAGTGCGGTTAAAAATGACCGCACTTTTTGTTATACTCTTACCAATTTTTTCTCAATGCTTAGAATCTAAGGTTAATTCAATGCGTACAAGTCAATATTTATTCTCAACATTAAAAGAAACCCCAGCTGAAGCGGCTATTGTGAGCCATCAATTAATGCTTCGTGCGGGGATGATTCGTCCTCTTGCTTCAGGTCTCTATAACTGGATGCCAACTGGCTGGCGTGTGCTCCGTAAAGTAGAAAAAATCATCCGTGAAGAAATGGATAAAAGCGGCGCACTTGAAATCAAAATGCCAGTCGTGCAACCAGCAGAATTATGGGAAGAGTCAGGTCGTTGGGAACAATATGGCCCCGAATTACTTCGTTTTGAAGATCGTGGTAATCGTCACTTTGTTTTAGGTCCAACACACGAAGAAGTGATTACGGATTTAGTTCGCCGCGAAGTGTCATCATACAGACAACTTCCAATCAATTTATACCAAATTCAAACTAAATTCCGTGATGAAGTGCGTCCTCGTTTTGGTGTCATGCGTTCACGTGAATTTATCATGAAAGATGCCTATTCTTTCCATGCAGATCATGCGAGTTTGCAACAAACTTATGATGTAATGTACCAAACGTATAGCAATATTTTCAATCGCTTAGGTTTAGATTTCCGTGCAGTACAAGCGGATACCGGTTCTATCGGAGGGAGCGCCTCACATGAATTCCAAGTGTTAGCAAACAGCGGTGAAGATGATGTGATTTTCTCTACTGAATCTGACTATGCTGCAAACATCGAATTAGCGGAAGCGGTGGCAATTGGTGAGCGCGCAGCACCAACGAAAGCGATGGAATTAGTTGATACGCCAAATGCCAAAACAATTGCTGAGTTGGTGGAACAATTCAATTTGCCAATTGAGAAAACGGTTAAAACCTTAATTGTAAAAGGGGCAAGCGAAGAGCAACCGTTAGTGGCATTAGTCATTCGTGGTGACCATGAATTAAACGAAATCAAAGCAGAAAAATTACCTGAAGTGGCTTCACCATTTGAGTTTGCAGATGAAGCTGTTATCAAAGCAAAAATTGGTGCCGGTGTGGGTTCATTAGGCCCTGTTAATCTCAATATTCCAGTGATTATTGACCGTTCAGTGGCATTAGTGTCTGATTTCAGTGCAGGTGCAAACATTGATGGTAAACATTACTTCAATATCAACTGGGAACGTGATGTAGCGTTACCAAAAGTGGCGGATATTCGTAACGTGGTTGAAGGTGATCCGAGCCCAGATGGTAAAGGTACCTTATTGATTAAACGTGGTATCGAAGTGGGGCATATCTTCCAATTAGGTAAAAAATACTCAGAAGCGATGAATGCGACTGTTCAAGGTGAAGATGGTCGTCCAATGGTCGTAACCATGGGATGTTACGGTATCGGAGTAACACGTGTGGTGGCTGCGGCGATTGAACAGCATTTTGATGAGCGCGGTATTGTGTGGCCAACAGATGAAATTGCGCCATTCACCGTAGCCGTCGTGCCAATGAATATGCACAAATCTGAAAGCGTTCAAGAATATGCCGAAGAATTGTACCGCACTTTACAAGCACAAGGTGTAGAAGTTATCTTTGATGACCGTAAAGAACGCCCAGGTGTGATGTTTGCAGATATGGAACTTATCGGTGTACCACACATGGTGGTGATTGGTGAGAAAAATCTCGCAAACGGCGAAATCGAATATAAAAATCGCCGCACGGGTGAAAAACAAATGATTGCAAAAGATCAGTTGTTAGATTTCTTGAAAGGGCAAATTAAAGCTTAATCGAAAGTTAAAATTCATGGCATAGCTTTAATGGCTATGCCAAGGATGTATTTAATTTATAATAAACAAAACGGTTGTTGAGTTTGTCTCAGCAACCGTTTTTTGTGGTTAAAATGTTTTACTCATTTCTAAGAATACACGATTTTTATCGTAACCATAGAAAGGATGATTACTTTTTACTTTTTGGTAGGACCATGTAATTTTAGGCGTAATCCCCCAGAAATAGAGATCGCGATGCCATAATGTTAACGTTGAAGCATATTCTCTATTATTCTGACGGATGTTAAAGAAATCAGCCGCTTGATAATGACGTTTAGCATATGAAAGCGTGACTCGGCTTGATATTCCCCATGGCCATTCTTGTCCCCAACCAAGGCGTACACCTGCTCGTTGGTAGGCGTTATCTTTGTCTCGAGTATTTTCACGAGAATAATCTACCCCAGCAAACCAATGTTGTCCGCTTTTCGGAACATAGAGTAATGTGTTGGAAAATAAATAATTGTTGCCGTTTAAATGTTTTCGCCAATCATAGCGTTGTTCGCCATATTCCAAAGCAGATGAAATTTGCCAACGAGGATTAAGCCAGTAGCTAATATCAAAACGTACGCCAGAGTTTTTAGAGTATTGTTTGAGTGCATCGCTACCGTTTGAGCCACCACTATACCAACGTTTTTCGGTAAATGGTGTTAAAGCCAATTCTAAATGGGAAGTTTGATAACCTAATCCCCAACCTAAGCGCGCATTTAATTCGTTATATTTTTTGTTATTCCAGTAGTATTTACCATTTCCATCTAAGCCTAATTTGGTGAAAAAGTTATGTGCAAGAGACCATTTTTTCTCAACACCTAATGAATAAGAAAGCCCTTGTGCACTTTCTTTACTCCAAGCTTTCCAGTTACCAATATGAGTACCTGCTTTGGGTGCATTGTTGATATTGCTTTCATTGAGGTAACTTACACCACCATAAAATTTCCATTGATCGCGTTGATTTAATGCAGATAAATATTGATCAATAACGGCAGTCATTTCAGGCGTCATTTGCTCCGCACGTAATTTTTGGAACTGATCTTTTGCTGCTTCGTTATCATTATTTAAAAAGAGTGCTTGAGCAAGCTGATAACGTAATGGAAGGCTATCAGAATGTTGGGTGAATAGCGTACGATAGCGTTGTGCAGCTTCACTATAGTTGCCTTTATGACGCGCATCAATAGCTTCAGCCCAGCTCAATAACACAGGATCTTTTTCTGGAAGTTCTCGATATAAAGGCAACAGAAGTGAAACTGCTTCTTCGTTATTTTGTAATACAGAAGGAATCATCCCACGTACGATTAAATCAGGATGACGAGCTAGCTCTTCTTTAGTCATTGAGACTGAGCCTTCATTATTTGTCTTCGGCTGGATCGCAGGTGCTTGAAGCTTTGGCGCTGCAACCTGAATATTTTTGTCTAATGTGTCATTTTTAGATTGTGCTACCTCGGCATTTGCCCACTGAGCACATGTTATGCTTAATACTGTATATAAAAAAGTTTTTGTAAATTTCATTTTTTTATCGAAAGAGAAATAAAGCAAGCACTAGGCTTGCTTTATTATGTCAGGATTAAAACTAATTATTGTTTTTGAGCGCCGAATACCCCAAGGTAAGAGGCTTTTTCATTTACATAGCTACCAGCTAACTCACTAGCGTTATTTCCGTAGAAACGACCGACAGCTTCTGTACCTTCAGCAGTTTTACCGTTAAATTGGTTACCATCAATTTTCGCAGAAAGTTTAACCGCGTTGATATTGCCAAATGCTTTTCCATCATCTGGAGTAATAGAGCCTTCAAATGATTTATCAGCAAAATTTACATTAAATTTTGCGTTACTTAAGCGATACGTATCAATAGCTGAACCACTATCTGCATAACCGTGTACACCTTGTCCTACATAGGTAGCGCTACCGCTAGTTGGCATGTTGGTTGTAGGATTGATACCGTAAGAGACTAAGTAATAATTATTTAAGCCATCCTCTGTAATTAATCCCCAACGTACATTTTTATATAATGAACCGTTAACTATGCGGGTAATATTGTTGGCCGTGATTTTGAGAACCTTTCCACCCCCCATCCCGGCAGGAATTATATTAATACTTTTACCTTCAACATCTAGCACATAAAGATTTGGATTGCCAGAAATGGATGCGGTTTGAATAGTTCCGCCTTTTTTAGGTATGATGAAACCAACATGTTTATCTGTGAGTGCTCGATTAGTATTACCACTTTGAGTATTAGGGGTTGATGGTTGAGCTACATTTTCAGCTGGAGTAGATTGGCTTGGTGTTGTCTGATTATTTGTAGACGTAGTAGTACTTGATTGCTGAGTCGTATTATTGGCAGTAGTACTTGGTTGCTGAGTCGTATTATTGACAGTAGTGCTTGGCTGAGTTTGCTCAGTTTTATTGGTTGGAACTGAAACATTTGAGTCATCACTACCACCGCCGCTGCTACCACACGCAGATAATACTAAAGCAGCTAATGCTGTTGTACCAAATTTAAAAATATGATTTAAAGAAGACATACTAATATTCCTTATTTAAAAAGTAGAAGTAAAATACCTTTGAAAAGTATCTCGTAAAGCCTACCATTTCAACTTCAGTTTGTCTATAAAGCTAGTTGATTTTATAAGATTAAGTATTTTAATTTGAAAATAAATTACAGTGTTTATATTATACTTTTGTAAGTTTATTATTTATGTCAAAAGAGAAATAAAGCAAGCCTAAGGCTTGCTTTACTATACCTAAAATAACACTAATTATTGTTTTTGAGCACCGAATGCAGCAGCCCAACTGTTATCATTAGCCTCTGCTAAGCCAGCAAGTTGTTTTGCTTGTTCTCCATAAAATTTACCCTCTACATTTGCTACTGATGATGGTAATAAAGAGGTTTTTGCATACCCGTTAAAACTGTTCCCTGAAATAGATGCATTAATATTTACATATTGAATGTCGTTGATCCCTAATGAACCACTTAATGATTTATTACCAAAATCAACACTAAATTGAGAGTTACCAATATGGTAGTCGTCCTCATCCGATTCAGTGATATCTATTGCAAGGATAGATTGACCAGAATAAGAAGCGCTACCGCTTGTTGGCATATTAAGAGTTGGGTTACCATTATAGAATAAATAAAATTTGCCATTGTCATCTAAGCTATCGTTAATACCGAAACGAATATCAGAATAACGTCCACAGCATACATCTATGCGTCGGTCATTGGCAGTAGTCTTAGCCCACCCCCCCGCTAAAATGTCTGGAAATCCAATTTCTAGATTGATTCCCTCAACATTGATACTCGTTGTATTATAGCCATTGATTGGTGCACGACGAAAGGAACCATTATCATCAATAAATGCAGTACCTGTTTTTTTATTGGCTTGTTGTTGAACTACATTGTTATTAACAAGAGTATTTGATTGATTTAATTCATTGTTATTTACGGGTGAACTATCTTGATTATCACCGCCACCACCGCTGCTACCACAAGCAGATAATACGAAAGCGGCTAATGCAGTGGCACCAAATTTAAAAACATGATTGAAAGAGAGCATAATAATATTCCTTATTTAAAAAATAGACGAAAATACCCTTAAAATTATCAGAGAGACTATCATTTCAGTTTTAGCCTGTCTATAAAGTTTAAGGTTAAATATTTTGTTGTATTAAACCTCCCACCAAATCAACGCCCATTTGCGTTGTCCGTGCTTTATCGGTTCATTATTTATTTGTTTTTGTTGATAGAATTGGGCTAAATCTTGTTTTTCTTTTTCGGTGAGATTACCGAGAGAAAACTCCACAGAATTTAATAAATCCTCAAAGGTTTCACCTTGGAAATGACCAGATTCAGTTTCAATAAAACTTACATTTGCGAGAATGCCTTTTTGGTAAAGACGATTGACTAAATAAATATAAGTTGGGAAGCCCACATCATCACGACCAATGGCTTCAAATACGCCTTCATCAAGAAAATGGCGTTGTGTCACTGAGGTTAAAAAGACGCGTTTTTTAGCCTTGCTTTGCAGCTTTTCAATCATGTCATCCAAATCATCTACAAGCGTAGAACGAGAGGCGAGTATTACATCGGCTTGAGGCACATCATCCCAGTTATCGGACCATGATTTATGTAGAAGGGTAATATTATTTAGTTGGTGCTTTTCTTTGTATTGCTGCACCATATTCAACATCCCTTGGCTGTAATCGAGAGCATACACAGCTTGGCATTGTTGGGCTAAAGGAATCACAAACGTGCCGGGGCCACAGCCAATATCTAACACCGTTTCATTGGGTTGCACATTCATGGCCTTCAGCAACGTCTCGTTATAACGGCTTGGTTTACCCACTAAATTCTCGGCCATTTTGGGTGCTTTTTTATCCCACTTTGTTGGTGGAAGATTATAGTGATTACAGGCTTTCAGATGCTGTTGGTAGAGATCGTTGAAATTGATGTCATTAATGATCATAGTTGCGCCTCAAAGTGCGGTTAGTTTTTGGATTGTTTTTGAATTTGCTTGATGATTATATGCTTTCTCTTACTTAAAATCATTGAAAATGATTGACGCAAACGTTTTCGTTTTGGTGTTTTTCCTTTATAATAGCCCGCGATTTTTACCTCAAACACAACTCAAAGGTACCCGTATGTTTCAAACTTTTCGTGGCTCACCCGCCCTTTCTGAATTCCGTATCCAAGGCTTAATGCAAAAATTCCAACAAAATCAATTACCGGTGAAATCGGTTTATGCGGAATATTTGCATTTTGTGGAATTAAATCGACCGCTTGTTAGCGAGCAGGAAGCAAAACTAAAAGCGTTGTTACATTACGGCCCAACTTTGGCAGAACACGATGCCAAAGGTGAAACCTTTATCGTGATTCCACGCGTTGGCACGATTTCTTCTTGGTCTTCTAAAGCGACGGATATTGCGCATAACTGTGGTTTAAGTGAAGTGGAGCGTATTGAGCGTGGTTTGGCGTATTATTTTGAGTTAAGCCAACCGCTTGATGAAAAAACAACAGAAAAATTGACCGCACTTTTACACGACCGAATGATGGAAACCGTGGTGCGTCATCCAGAAGATGCAGAGATTTTATTCCGTCATCAAGATCCGAAACCGTTCAAAACAGTAGATATTTTGAAAGGTGGACGTGAAGCCTTAGTGACAGCCAACGTAGAATTAGGCTTGGCACTGGCAGAAGATGAAATTGATTATTTGGTGGAAAATTTCACCCAATTAGGGCGCAATCCGCACGATATTGAACTTTATATGTTCGCGCAAGCCAACTCTGAGCACTGCCGTCATAAAATCTTTAATGCGGATTGGATTATCGACGGCAAAAAACAGGATAAATCCCTGTTTAAAATGATAAAAAATACCTTTGAGAAAACTCCTGATTTCGTGCTTTCAGCCTATAAAGATAATGCTGCGGTAATGGAAGGCTCAAAAGTTGGCCGTTTCTTTGCGGATCAAGATGGGCAATATCGCTATCACAATGAAGATGCCCATATCTTAATGAAAGTGGAAACCCATAACCACCCAACCGCAATTTCGCCATTCCCTGGCGCAGCAACCGGTTCGGGCGGTGAAATTCGTGATGAAGGTGCAACAGGTCGTGGTGCAAAACCTAAAGCAGGTTTAACCGGTTTCTCGGTATCAAACTTAGTCATTCCAAACTTTGAGCAACCTTGGGAAAACCCACTTTCCAAACCAAACCGTATTGCTTCAGCCTTAGATATTATGATTGAAGGCCCATTAGGTGGTGCAGCATTTAACAATGAGTTTGGTCGTCCTGCATTATTAGGTTATTTCCGTACCTATGAAGAGAAAGTTAATAGCTTCAATGGTGAAGAAGTGCGTGGTTATCATAAACCGATTATGTTAGCCGGTGGTATTGGTAATATTCGTGGCGAACACGTTCAAAAAGGCGAAATTCCAGTTGGCGCGAAATTGATCGTATTAGGTGGCCCTGCCATGAACATCGGCTTAGGCGGTGGTGCGGCTTCATCTATGGATAGCGGTAAATCAAAAGAAGATTTAGATTTTGCTTCTGTTCAACGTGAAAACCCAGAAATGGAACGTCGTTGCCAAGAAGTGATTGACCGCTGCTGGCAATTAGGCGCAGAAAACCCAATTCTCTTTATTCACGATGTGGGCGCAGGTGGTTTGTCTAACGCCATGCCTGAATTAGTACATGATGGCGAACGTGGTGGTAAATTTGATTTACGCTCCATCCTTTGCGATGAAAAAGGCATGTCGCCATTAGAAATTTGGTGTAACGAATCACAAGAACGTTATGTCTTAGCGGTTGCGCCAGAAAAACTCGAATTATTTACCGCACTTTGTGAACGTGAGCGCGCGCCATTTGCGGTCATCGGTGAGGCAACGGAAGAGAAACATTTAACCTTGCACGATAGCCATTTCGACAATAATCCAATTGATTTGCCAATGAATGTGTTATTAGGCAAAACCCCGAAAATGACGCGTGAGGTTTCGTCAAAAACTGTCGAAAATCGACCGCTTGCAACGGAAAATATTCAATTAAAAGAAGCTTTCCATCGTGTATTACGCTTACCGGTGGTGGCTGAAAAAACGTTCTTAATCTCCATTGGTGACCGTTCGGTAACCGGTATGGTGGCACGCGATCAAATGGTCGGTCCGTGGCAAATTCCGGTGTCTGATGTGGCTGTGACAACCGCTTCATTAGACAGCTATCACGGTGAAGCCATGGCAATGGGCGAACGCGCACCTGTAGCATTATTAGACTTTGGTGCTTCTGCACGTTTAGCGGTAGCTGAATCCATTACCAATATTGCAGGCACCAACATTGGCGATATTAAACGTATTAAACTTTCTGCAAACTGGATGTCTGCAGCCGGTCATGGTGGTGAAGATGCTGGCTTATATGAAGCCGTAAAAGCAGTCGGTGAAGAGCTTTGCCCTGCGTTAGGCATCACCATTCCAGTGGGGAAAGACTCGATGTCGATGAAAACCACTTGGGAAGAAAATGGCGAGAAAAAATCAGTAACAGCTCCGCTTTCTTTAGTGATTTCATCTTTTGCTCGCGTGGAAGATGTCCGCAAAACTGTGACACCTCAATTACGTACAGACAAAGGCGCAAGCCGTTTATTGTTGATTGATTTAGGCGAAAGAAAAAATCGCTTAGGCGCGACCGCACTTGCGCAAGTGTATAAACAATTAGGTGACAAACCAGCCGATGTGGTGAATGTTACCAAACTGAAAAACTTCTTTGATGCAATGCAAGCATTGGTGGCAGAGCGTAAATTATTGGCTTACCACGACCGTTCCGATGGTGGTTTAATTACCACCCTTGCAGAAATGGCATTTGCGGGGAACTGCGGTGTAGATGTGGATATCTCTGCATTAGGCGATAATGATTTAGCCGTGTTATTCAATGAAGAATTAGGCGCAGTGATTCAAGTATCAGAAAGTGAATTAAGCGCCGTGCGTGAGGTATTAAAAGCCCATGACTTGCTTGGTTTAACTTATGAACTCGGCTCTGTAAGCTCAGAAGATCGTTTTGAAATCACGCGTGGTAGCAAAAAACTATTAAACGAAAAACGCTCTGAATTACGCGGTATTTGGGCAGAGCTCACTCACCAAATGCAACGCTTACGTGATAACCCAGAATGTGCTGACCAAGAATTTGAAGCGAAAAAAGCAACAGACAATAAAGGTTTATCTGCTCACTTAACTTATGATGTGAATGAGGATATTGCTGCGCCTTATATCAGCAAAGGCGTGAAACCAAAAGTAGCCGTATTACGTGAACAAGGTGTAAACAGCCACGTTGAAATGGCAGCCGCTTTTGATCGAGCAGGCTTTGCGGCGATTGATGTTCACATGAGTGATTTAATGGCAGGCCGTTACAACTTAAACGACTTCAATGCGATGGTCGCCTGTGGTGGCTTCTCTTACGGTGACGTATTAGGCGCTGGTGGTGGCTGGGCGAAATCCATTTTATTTAACCCACAATTACGCGATCAATTTACCCAATTCTTCGCTAATGAAAACACCCTTTCATTAGGGGTATGTAACGGCTGTCAATTTATCTCCACCCTTGCGGAAATTATCCCAGGTGCAGAAAACTGGCCACGTTTCGTGCGTAATAAATCAGAACGCTTTGAAGCGCGTGCTGCGATGGTGAAAATCAACGACACCAACTCATTATGGTTTAAAGGCATGGCAGGTTCACATATGCCGATTGCCGTTTCTCACGGTGAAGGTCGCGTAGAATTCAAAACACCTGAGAATTTGACCGCACTTCAAGCCCAAAACTTGATTGTGGCGCAATATATCGACAGCCATTTGAATGTAACTGAAACTTATCCGGCTAACCCGAATGGTTCGGCATTAGGGATTACTGCAATCTCTAATGTGGATGGTCGTATTGCCGCGATGATGCCTCACCCTGAGCGTGTATTCCGTGCTGTGAGCAACTCATGGTATCCAGAAGATTGGTCTGAAGATGGTGCATGGATGAGAATTTTTAGAAATGCGAGAGTGAATTTCAAATAATGTGAGATTACTCACAGTAAATTAATACAGAATAAGAGATACTAAGAAATTGGTATCTCTTTTTTATTACATAAATTTTAGTAATAAAAAATGCCAACAATATTAGAGAGTAATATTGTTAATAATTTATATAAATATTTTATATGAAAATTCTTGGGCATTATGCCCGTTATATCCATTGAACTATATAAGGAGTTCTTAATGAGTAGTTTAGTTACATTGCTAGCTAATATTGTTGCGCCATTGCAACGCCAATTTATTAACTTTATCCGTATTGCGATTTGTGTTGTGATGGTTTGGATTGGAGGTTTAAAAGTTTGCCAATATGAGGCAGATGGTATTGCACACTTTGTGTCAAATAGTCCTTTCTTAAGCTTCCTTTACAAAAACGGTGCGAATGAAGTGACAAATGATAAGGGTGTTTTAGTGAAAGAATACACCTTATATAAAAACCCTGAAGGCAAAATGGTTGCAAAAAATATCGAATGGCATAAAGCCAACGGCACCTACACAGCTTCTTATATTATTGGTGCAATCATTGTGACAATTGGTATTTTAGTATTAGCGGGGATTTGGTCTCCAACATTAGGTTTATTCGGAGGCTTACTCACCTTTGGTATGTCGATAGTCACGTTGTCGTTCCTGATATTTACGCCAGAAACCTGGGTACCGAATTTAGGTGGGGACTTCCCAACACCTAATTATGGCTTCCCATATCTCTCAGGTGCTGGCCGACTCGTGATTAAAGATATTATTATGATGGCAGGTGGCTTAGTTGCTGCAGCAGAATGTGCGAAACGTTATTTAGAGAATAAAAAACAGTTTGCTTAATTATTTTATTTAAAAGGCTTGCTGGGATAAATGGCAAGTCTTTTTGTTATTAAGATATAAAAGCTTAATAATAAAAAACCGAATAGAAATAGTCGGTTTTTTTATTAACATTGAATTTTATTCAAATTGAATTGAACCGTCAGCACTGGCCTTAATGATTTGTTTGCCAGGGATGAGAATCATCGGCTCAGATCTTTTAGCTTCTGAACTTGGTGCAATTTTAGATAATGCTCGTTCTCCTGCAAAGTAGTAACCGTCGGAAAAGTTTGCTCTATCGCTTGGCGTATTTAATCGAACATTTTGTAGCGTGTATTTTTTAGCATTTAACCCTTTTTGAATAATTTCAGCTTTGTGTTGGAATTGCTGGATGATTTCTAGGGTCATTTCATCTTCCAATGAAGCCAATTTTTCTTTAGACACGCTAAATGAAACATCTTCAATAGTTATATTATCCTCTAGACCTTCTAATACTTTTGCCATTGATTCTAAATCTTTACTTTTTAGCACCAATTCCCCTTCAGCAATCCAGTGTTCAATCAGGCGTTTGCCATTTTTCTGCGTATAATAATTAGGGTAAGTACGAATACCATCGCTACGGACTTCAATAGATGGATATTGTTTGATTAAATCCATCACTTTATTGAGTTTTCCGTTCACTTCAGATTTTAATTCTTTAACCGATTTACCTTCTTTGCTACTAGATAGGATGGCTTTCATTAAATCTTGTTCTATTTCACGTGTCACATCAGTACTGAAATGGAACTCGGTTTTGTTGGTATCATTTTGGGCTTGTTCTTCTGCTTGAACCATAAATGGTGTTGCAATAGTTAATGGTAGTAAGGCCCAGTATTTTTTTAGATTTAGTTTCATAAAGTTTCCTTTTTATTTTATAAAATCAATTTGTTAGAGTTATCTATTATATAAAAGTTCCGGATTTAAAAAAGCGGTCAAAAATCACAACAAATTTTGACCGCTCTTTTTATTAGTTTTACTTACGTATTATTTTTGTTTTTTCAAAAATTCAACGCCAGTGTCTGGGAAGTCGGTGAATACACCCGTTGCACCAGATTTATTCAATAATGCATCGTACATTTGATTTACGTCAGTGAAGAATTCAGGTAACGCATCTTTACGCACGGTGTATGGGTGTAATTCCACTTTGTATTGTGCGAGTTCTTTCACTAATGGAGTGTACACGATGTTGCCTGGTTTAGATTTTTCTTTATCCACTAACATGTACCAGCCTGGGCCAACACCATCAGCATATTTCACCACTTCTGCCATTGCACCTGGTTTGAACATCCAATCGTAATCGTAATTCACCCATTTGCCTTTCGCATCTTTTTCTTCAGTTTCATGCCAGTCGGTGTATGCCACTAATTGAACAAGTTTTAAATCCATGCCCATTTTTGGTAGCAATTCGTTTTTGATACGTTTTAACTCATTGAAGTCGAAGGTTTGTAAGTAAACCATGTCTGATTTCTTGTCGTAACCGTATTTTTTCAACACTTTAAGGGTTTCAACTGCAATGTCTTTGCCATTTTGGTGGTGGAACCAAGGTGCTTTGATTTCAGGGTAGATACCCACTTTTTTACCGGTAGATTTTTCTAAACCTTGGATGAATTCTAACTCATCTTCAAAAGTATGGATTTTGAAGTGTGATTTCCAAAGTGGGAAACGACCTGGATATACTGCAACTTGTTTACCATCTTTGGTTTCAAAGTTTTCAGTCATATTTAAACTTTGAATTTCTTTTAAGGTGAAGTCGATTACATAATAACGACCATCTTTACGATGACGATTTGGGAATTTTTGTGCGACGTCAGTTAAACCATCTAAGAAGTGGTCATGGATAACCACTAAACGGCCGTCTTTTGTCATCGCTAAGTCTTGTTCTAAGTAGTCTGCGTGTTGTGCAAATGCAAGCGCTTTAGACTCAAGTGTATGCTCTGGTAAGTAACCACTTGCACCGCGGTGAGCAATGATAATTTTGTCTGATTTCATAGTGTCCACAGAAGAGTGTGCGCTACATCCTGAAAGTACGCCTGCAGCTAATAAAGAAAGCGCTAGAGTTTTGAGTTTCATTGTGTGTTCTCCTTGATTTACTTATTACATCTTGGTTTCATGTCGTAAAAATAGATTTCACTAATTTCACGGTCATATCCTGGATAAAATCCTTTTGGCATCCCTAACACAATTTGTTTGCCTCGGTTTGCATGGACAAGTAGTTGTTTCGTTTTCGGATTCACATTCAAGCCTTCGACTTCGCCGACATCTCGAATGTCATTCAATGTTTTTTCTAAAACAACGGGAGCTTCATTATTTTTATCTGAAATTTCTACACGATAAATATGATCGGGTTCTTTTTCATCTGCCGTACCATCATCAGATGTGACGTAGAGATCACCGTTGTAGGCATAAACCCCTTGAATCCATTGTGGAACAGGTTGTAAATGCACTTTACGTTTATATTTACCGGTTGAAAGATCATATTCATATAAATAACGGCCGCTTTCTTCACCTACCCAAGATGCCATCCAAACGGAATTATGAACGGTATCTACGGTGATGCCAGAAACTTCGACTTGACCTGACTCAGGATTAAAATCAACTGATCTTTTTAATGCGAGGGTTTCGGGATCGTGAATCGCAATTTGAATATTTTTACCTACGCCGGCATCAAACCATTCAGAGGAAACATAAAGTTCATTGTTGTAGATATCAATGTCGCCAATGTGATTGGCTTCTTTTTGATAGCCGACAAAAGGATCTTTATTTTCTTTAATCAGTTTTCCATCCATATCGTATTTGGCGAGCGTTTTACTGCCCGATACATATAAATATTTGCCATCAGTGGTAATCCCTTGACGTCCGTTGACTTCGAGTACTTTGTCTAATTTATAAGTATAAGCGGGGAGGGCTGAACGATAGGGCGCTTCACAAGTTTGATTTGCGAATGCTGCATTTGCCATAATTGCCGCGCCTAACATAATGGTTAATTTATTCAATTTCATCACATTATCTCCTTTTAAAGTGCGGTTAAAAATTCAGTTGTTTTTTGTAATAAAAAAGGCGGCAAGCCTTCGCCTGTCGCCTTTAATTTATAGATTATTTACCGTAGGTATCGCCTAATTTAGCTTTATGTTTGCCTTCTTCAACCATTACGATGAAGAGTAATAACACCGCTAAGATACCACCGCCGATCATGACGTAGAAACCGCCGTCCCAGCCGTAGTGTTGAGCTGCCCAACCGATAACAGCTGAAGCTGACACAGTACCACCTAAGTAACCGAATAAACCGGTGAAACCTGCTGCTGTACCTGCTGCTTTTTTCGGTGCAAGCTCAAGAGCGTGTAAGCCGATTAACATTACAGGACCGTAGATTAAGAAACCGATTAAGGTCATTAAGATGAAGTCAGTTAATTGATATGGGTTTTCATACCAAGCTGCATAGTTTGCAAGCTCTGCTTCAGGTGTAGCTGGGTTCATCCAGTATGCTACAACTGCTGCGGTAGTTAAGATCATGAAGATGAAACCGGTTAAACCACGTTTACCTTTGAAGACTTTATCTGATACCCAACCACATAATAATGTACCTGGAACTGCTGCTAATTCATAGATTGTGTAAGCCCATGCGGTACCTTTGATGTTGAAGTGTTTTACTTCACTTAAGTAAACCGGAGACCATTTCAATACGCCGTAGCGGATTAAGTATACGAATACGTTAGCAATCGCGATGTACCATAACAATTTGTTTTTCAATACATAAGTGACGAAGATTTCTTTTGTACTTAAATCGTTTTCGTAAGTTTTTTCGTTATAGTCATCTGGGTAGTCATTACGCCATTTTTCGATTGATGGTAAACCACAAGATTGTGGAGTATCACGCATCACGAAGTAAACTGGAATTGCACAGAGCATTGCCGCAATACCCGGATAGTAGAGGGATTGTTGCCAAATATCTTTTGCTTGCGCTTCGACACCATGAGTGCTGAAGAAGACGGCACTTGCTAATAGCACCATTGCACCCGGCATCATACCACCGATGTTGTGCGCGGTATTCCAGATAGATACGATAGTACCGCGTTCTGATTTAGACCACCAGTGTACCATTGTACGACCACATGGAGGCCATCCCATACCTTGGAACCAACCATTTAAGAAGATCATTACCCACATGATGGCAACGCCAGAGGTTGCCCATGGGAATAAACCCATCATGGTCATACAAAGACCAGAAAGCAATAAACCAAATGGTAAGAATACGCGAGGGTTCGAACGGTCAGACATACCTGCCATGACGAACTTAGATAAACCGTAGGCAAGACCAGCCGCTGAGCCGATAACACCTAGTTGCGCTTTTGTGTACAAGCCCTGTTGAATTAAACCGGGTTGTGCTAAGTCAAAGTTTGCACGTACAAAATAGTAAGCGGCATAACCAAAGAAGATCCCTGCAAACACTTGCCAACGTAAGCGTTTATACGTGGAATCAATTTTCTCCGCAGGAAGTTCCGCAATATGCGGTGCGGGTTTAAATGGTCCAAACATAATTTTTCTCCAAAATCATTTTAATTATGAGTCCACCCCGATAATGGGGATAGCGTGCATGATAAAATAAAAATAGAAATTAAAAAGAGAAATAATTCAAAAATGTGATGTATTTCACAAAAAAAAATTTAACAAATGAGCGAATACGAAAATTATGTGATCTACTTCACAAAATAGCTTTCTTTTTCGCTCAAAATGTTGTGAATTTAACCGCTCTCCCATACAATAGCCATGGAATTTGTAACAGTTTTTACGTTTCTTTTTATTAATATTTTGGCTTTGGGGGTAACAATGGGATTATCGCCTAATATGTATCGTGATGTGGGTGATTTTTCACCTATTTCGACGGATGTGATTATCATTGGTGGCGGTGCGACAGGTGCGGGGATTGCTCGTGACTGTGCATTGCGTGGAATTAACTGTATTTTATTAGAGCGTCGTGATATTGCGACAGGCGCAACAGGTCGTAACCACGGTTTGTTACATAGTGGTGCGCGTTATGCCGTAAACGATCAGGAATCCGCAGAAGAATGTATTAAAGAAAATAAAATTCTGCGCAATATCGCTCGTCACTGTGTGGATGAAACAGAAGGTTTATTTATTACCTTACCTGAAGATTCCCTTGATTATCAAAAAACCTTCATCGAAAGTTGTACCAAATCCGGTATTGAAGCTGTCGCCATTGATCCTAAACTTGCCCAAATTATGGAGCCATCAGTAAACCCAGATTTAGTGGGTGCCGTTGTTGTACCAGATGGTTCAATCGACCCTTTCCGTTTAACGGCTTCTAACGTGATGGATGCCACCGAAAATGGCGCGAAAATGTTCACTTATTGCGAAGTGAAAAGCTTAATTTGCGAAGGTGGCAAAGTAATCGGTGTGGATGTCTACGATCACAAAAATCGCGTAAATCGCAAATTCTTTGCACCATTAGTCGTCAATGCAGGTGGTATTTGGGGACAAGGCATCGCAGAATATGCCGATCTCAAAATCAAAATGTTCCCAGCAAAAGGCGCATTACTTGTTATGGGGCACCGTATCAACAAAATGGTGATTAACCGTTGCCGTAAACCTGCGGATGCGGACATTCTTGTGCCAGGGGATACCATTTGTGTTATCGGTACAACCTCTAGCCGTATTCCTTACGATCAAATTGATAACATGGAAGTCACTCCTGAAGAAGTGGATATTCTGTTCCGTGAAGGGGAAAAACTTGCGCCAAGCTTGCGTCATACTCGTGTATTACGTGCTTATGCCGGTGTGCGTCCGTTAGTCGCGTCAGATGACGATCCATCAGGTCGTAACGTAAGTCGCGGTATCGTGTTACTTGACCACGCAGAGCGTGATGGCTTAGATGGCTTTATCACGATCACTGGCGGTAAATTAATGACTTATCGCTTAATGGCTGAATGGGCAACGGATCTGGTTTGTAAAAAACTCAACAAAACAGCACGTTGTACGACTGCTGAGCGTCCATTGCCGGGTTCAACCGAAAGCCGCGCAGAAACCAATCAGAAAGTGATTTCACTTCCAAGTACAATTCGTTATTCAGCCGTGTATCGTCATGGTTCTCGCGCCACTCGTTTATTAGATAAAGAACGTCTCGATCGTTCAATGGTGTGCGAATGTGAAGCCGTGACAGCGGGTGAAGTCCGTTATGCCGTTGATGAATTAAATGTGAATAACTTAGTGGATTTACGTCGCCGTACTCGTGTGGGTATGGGGACTTGCCAAGCTGAGCTTTGCGCATGTCGTGCAGCGGGTTTAATGAACCGTTTTGAAGTGGCAACACCTCGTCAATCTACCACTCAATTAACCGCTTTCATGGAAGAGCGTTGGCGCGGTATTGAGCCTATTGCATGGGGTGAGGCGATTCGTGAAGCGGAATTTACTTCATGGATGTATGGCAGTGTGTTGGGTTTAAATGACGTTCAACCGCTTGAAACTGACAAACAGCAAGGGACGGATAACAATGAATTTTGATGTAGTGATTATTGGTGGCGGCCTTGCAGGTTTAACTTGCGGCGTCGCCCTACAAGAACAAGGCAAACGTTGTGTCATTATCAATAACGGCCAAGCAGCGATTGATTTTGCATCCGGCTCATTAGATTTATTAAGCCGTTTACCAAATGGTGCGTTTGTTAAAAATATTCCTGAAAATTTGACCGCACTTTCCGCTCAATTACCACAACACCCTTATAGCATTATGGGTGCTGAACGTGTATTAGCGAAAGCGCAAGATTTCGAGAAATTAGCGGAATCGTTAAATTTAGATTTAATTGGTTCAACCGTAGAAAATCATCTTCGTGTAACGGGTTTAGGTAGCTTACGCGGTGCATGGCTTTCACCAAATAGTGTGCCAACCGTGCAAGGCGAAACCCCATTCCCTTATAAAAAAATTGCGGTTTTAGGCATTGAAGGCTATCACGATTTCCAACCAGAATTATTGGCAGATAACCTCACACTCAATCCACAATTTGCACATTGTGAAGTGAAAACCGGCTTTTTAAATATCCCTGAATTAGATCAGTTACGTGCAAACTCTCGTGAGTTCCGCAGTGTAAACATTGCTCAAGTTTTAGAATATAAACTGAAATTTGATGATCTTGTAGCTGAAATGAAAGAAGCGGCGAAAGGTAATGAAGCCATTTTCTTGCCAGCATGTTTCGGCTTAGAAAATCAAGAGTTTATGGAATCACTTCGCAAAGCAACTGGCTTACCATTATTTGAATTGCCAACTTTACCGCCTTCTTTATTAGGTATGCGTCAACGTATTCAATTACGTCATCGTTTTGAGAAATTAGGCGGACTCATGCTGAATGGTGATAGCGCATTAAAAGCACATTTTCATGGCAACAAAGTTCGTGCTATTCAAACGCGTTTGCACGAAGAGGAAGAAATCACAGCAGAACATTTTGTCTTAGCTTCTGGCAGTTTCTTCAGTAAAGGTTTAGTTTCTGAATTCGATAAAATCTACGAACCCGTATTCCATTCTGACATCATCGGTGTGGAAGGTTTTAACGATACGGATCGCTTTACTTGGACTGATCACCGTTTCTCAAATCCACAACCGTACCAATCTGCGGGCGTGGCGATTAATGCGCAATGCCAAGTACAAAAGAGCGGTCAATTTTTAACGAATTTATATGCGGTGGGTAATGTGATTGGTGGTTTCAATGCCCTAGAGCTTGGTTGTGGTTCTGGCGTAGCAGTGGTAACAGCGCTTGCTGTTGCTGATGAAATTCTTCACAACACACATTAAGGAGGCGTTATGAACATTCAACAATTAATTGATAATGCAAAACAATCCCTTAATGCGCCACAACATCATCATGCATTTGATGAAAGCTTTGAGAGCTGCATTAAATGTACGGCGTGTACTGCAGTATGTCCGGTTTCGCGTCAAAATCCAAACTATCCAGGTCCAAAACAATCAGGCCCGGATGGTGAGCGTTTGCGCTTAAAATCAGCCGAACTTTATGATGAAGCATTGAAATACTGTACTAACTGTAAACGTTGTGAAATTGCGTGTCCGTCTGATGTGAAAATTGGTGACATTATCGTTCGTGCAAGAAATAAATACCTTGCTCAACAACACAAACCAGCCGTGCAAAAATTACGTGATGCGATTTTAAGTAACACCGATATTATGGGGTCACTTAATACACCACTTGCGCCGATTGTTAATACCATCACAGGTTTGAAAACAACAAAATTTGTGTTGGAAAAAGCGTTAAAAATCAGCCGTCATCGTACATTACCAAAATATTCCTTTGGTACGTTCCGCAGCTGGTATATGAAGAAAATGGTGGAAAGCCAACAAAAATTCGAACGCAAAGTGGCGTATTATCACGGTTGTTATGTGAACTACAATAATCCACAATTGGGTAAAGAATTTATTCAAGTATTCAATGCCATGGATATTGGCGTGGTGTTATTGGAAAAAGAAAAATGCTGTGGCTTGCCATTAAGCGTGAACCAATTCCCAGAACGAGCGAAGAAAATCGCACAATTTAACACCGATTACATCAGCAAAATGGTGGATGAAAATGGCTTAGATGTGATCAGTGAAGCATCAAGTTGTTCTCTAAATTTACGTGATGAATATCATCATATTTTAGGTATCGACAATGCGAAGGTTCGTCCACATATTCACATGGTGACACCATTCTTATATCAACTCTTTAAAGAAGGTAAAACCTTACCGCTTAAACCATTGAAATTGCGTGTGGCTTATCACACCGCATGTCACGTGGATAAAGCGGGTTGGGCGCCATACACCTTGGAAGTGTTAAAACAAATTCCAGGTTTAGAAGTGGTGATGTTACCATCACAATGTTGTGGTATTGCAGGGACATACGGTTTCAAAGAAGAAAATTACGAGGTTTCCCAATCTATCGGTAAAAACTTATTCGATAACATCAATGCAGGCGGATTTGATTACGTGATCTCTGAATGCCAAACTTGTAAATGGCAGATCGATATGTCATCTAACGTGACTTGTATCCATCCATTGACGTTATTATGTATGTCGATGAATCAAGCTTAGTGGAAAGAGCGGAAACTGATAAAAAAGTGACCGCTCTTTTTGTTATTCAATCCAATATGGAGAATTAATTATGCAAAAAATCTTCAAGGTTTCCTTGTCTTGTAATTGAAACGGTAGCGGCATTAGATAAACCGTTAGATCAGTTACAAAAAATCACGGAGAAAGACTTGCTGGGTATCTATCGTGACAGCTTAAAAACCATGGGATTGCCAATGTTTAACAGCGGGCCATTGCAAGATTAATTAATCTTTCCAAAAACAAAAGTGCGGTGAATTTTCACCGCACTTTTTTATTTTCTCGTTCGATTAAAGAATATGTTGATATTGTTCTAACATTTCTTTTGGCCATACGCTTGATTGCACTTCACCAATGTGTTTTTTGTGAAGTAAAAGCATTGCCATACGTGATTGACCGATACCACCACCGATGGTGAGAGGTAATTTTCCGTTTAATAAATCTTGGTGCCAATCCATTTTTAAGCGATCTTCATCACCGGTTAAACCAACTTGTAAACGTAATGCAGATTCATCTACACGAATACCCATTGAAGAAAGCTCAAACGCTTTACCTAACTCAGAGTTCCACACCAAAATATCGCCGTTTAAACCTTTGTAGCCGTTTTCTGATTCAGTTGTCCAGTCATCGTAGTCTGGTGCACGACCATCATGTGGTTTGCCGTCTGATAATTTGCCACCAATACCGACTAAGAACACTGCACCATATTCTTTACAAATGGCGTTTTCGCGCTCTTTGCTTGAAAGATCTGGGTATCGTTTAACTAAATCTTCACTATGTACGAAAGTGATTTCTTTTGGCAAGCTTGATGGGATATCAAAGCGCGCTTCTACGGCTAATTCAGTTAAACGGATTGCACGATAAATAGAACGTACCGTTTCTTTTAAATAAGCATAGTTACGATGACCTTCAGGAATCACTTTTTCCCAGTCCCATTGATCCACATAAACAGAGTGAGTTTGATCCAATGAATCTTCGTCTGGACGTAATGCTTTCATGTGAACAAATAAGCCTTCCCCTTCTTTGAAGTGGAAACGTGCGAGAGTATGACGTTTCCATTTAGCCAATGAGTGAACCACTTCATAAACCGCATTAGGGATACATTTCACGTTTACTTGAACTGCTTTCTCAATACCTGATAAGTTATCTTGCATACCATTGCCAACCTCACTAAGGATTGGACCTTGCACTTCGATGATGCCAAGTTGCTCAATTAAGTTTTGAGTAAAGGTGTTCTTCACAAAGCTAATTTCTTGTTGTTGTAAAATAAACGTCTTTTTCATATTTATCCTTCTTTTTATAATAACTGGTAAGATTTGTTGTGCATTATTCAATAAAATCGCAATTTGTTTCAAGTAATTTCTTTACATTGTTTTAAATATTGAATATTATCAAAAATAAAGAAGATATTTTAAAAAAGATCTAACAGGGGGCTATATGCACAATATCGATACGCTCGATCGACAAATTCTCCGAGTGCTGACTAAAGATGCGCGTACACCTTATGCCGAAATGGCGAAAAGCTTTGGCGTGAGCCCCGGTACGATTCATGTTCGTGTAGAGAAAATGCGTCAGTCTGGTCTGATTGAAGGCACAAAAGCGATTATTGATGAGCGTAAACTGGGTTATGATGTTTGCTGCTTTATTGGCATTATTTTGAAAAGCGCAAAAGATTACGAAAAAGTGATTAAAAAGCTAGAGACCTTTGATGAAGTGGTGGAAGCCTATTACACCACGGGAAATTATTCTATTTTTATCAAAGTGATGACACACACCATTGCTGAATTACATTCCGTGTTGGCGACTAAGATCCAGTTAATTGATGAGATTCAATCAACGGAAACCTTGATTTCCATGCAAAATCCTATTTTACGAGACATTAAACCTTAAATGTCATCGAAACAATAAAGGCGTGTTTGATACACGCCTTTGCTTTTTTTGATTAACGATAACGATCGAGGAATTTGTAATAGAGTACGCCGATCTTGGTGGCTAAGTTTTTGAGGGATTTTCCACCGTAAAACGAAGGCACTTTCAATCCTTCAAAAATTCTCAAACGTTCGTCATTGCCTAAAATTGCTTCTGCAATAATGCGTCCAGCAAGTCCAGTGAGTGCGACACCGTGTCCAGAATAGCCTTGAGCAAAATAAATGTGCGGTGAGATACGCCCGAAATGTGGGGTAGCGTTCATTGTCATATCAATCGGTCCAGCCCAGCCATAGTCAATTTTGACGTTTTCCAATTGAGGGAAAACATGCAACATATTACCGCGCATAATTTGCACCATATCTTTTTCAGAACTCGAGTCACTGCCGAATAATAGACGGTTATCTGCACTTAAACGATAGTAATCGAGCAAAATATTGTTATCGCAAACAGACATGCCATTGTTGATCACGGAGTCAGCCGTGGCTTGATCTAAAGGTTCGGTCGCAATAATAAAACTTTCTACTGGCAAAATTTTACGATTAATGCCGCGATGAATGGATTTTGGTAGCGCATCAATATAAGCGTTGGTGGCTAAAATAACATCTTGAGAAATGACCGCACTTTTATCGGTTTTGACTTCAATACAACCTGATTTTTCCACTAAATCCACAACGGGCGATTGTTCGTAAATCTGTACGCCTAAATCCAAACAGGCTTTTGCTAAACCTAAGCAATAATTTAATGGGTGTAGGTGGCCAGAATTGCTATCGTATAACCCGCCTACATAAATATCACTGCCTAGATGTTGTTTCAGTTTGGCTTTATCCCAAAGTTGCATTTTGTCATAGCCAAAAGTTGCGTGGCTGGCTTTTTCCATTTCAATGAGATCGTCCATACGACGTTCATTTAAAGCCAATGTGGCATAGCCTTTTTTCCAATCACATTGAATACCATATTTAGCAATGCGTTCATCAATAATATCAATGGCTTCTAGCGACATATCCCAAAGTTTTTTCGCTTTATCAAAGCCCATTTGAGCAATATATTCATCAATGCCTTCTTCAAAACCATTGATAGCTTGACCGCCACTTCTGCCAGAAGCGCCAAATCCCACTCTTGCACCTTCTAACACAATGACTTTCTTGCCTTTTTCTGCTAATTCAAGGGCGGCAGATAAACCGAAGAAACCCGCACCAATAACACAAACATCCGCTTCTTCTTGCTGAGTGAGAGGCGGCAATTCGAAGGTTTGGTTTCGACTGTCGAAATAATAAGATTTGATATGTTCTTGATGAGCGAATTCGAGCATGATTGATGCCTAATTTATTAACATAAAATTGAAATTGAGGGAATCTTACCCTGATGGGAAAATATGTCAAACCTTTTGCTAAAAAGGTGCTATACTCCCCCCAAGTTTATACAAGTAAACGATTACTTAAGGTTTATTTTGATTGTCCTGAGGAGGTCAATAAATTGAAAAAAAATGCTGTTCAATACATCAAATCACTTTGTCTTTCTGCCGTTGCATTTGCTGCAACTTCTGCTGCTCTTGCTGCTGAAAAATTGTATGTTTATAACTGGACTGACTATGTGCCATCTAATTTGGTTGCGGAATTCACCAAAGAAACGGGCATTGAAGTGATTTATTCAACATTTGAAAGTAATGAAGAAATGTATGCTAAATTGAAGCTGACCTCTAGTACAGGTAGTGGTTATGATTTAGTTTTCCCATCAAGCTATTACGTCAACAAAATGGCGAAAGAAGGCATGTTACAAGAGCTTGATCACAGCAAATTAAGTAATTTTAAACAAATTCCAGCAAATTTATTAAACAAGGAATTTGACCCAAATAACAAATATTCTCTGCCTTACGTTTATGGCTTAACCGGCATCGGCGTGAATGCGGATGATATTGATCCAAGCAAAATCACAAGCTGGGCTGATTTCTGGAATCCAGAATATAAAGGTAAAGTATTATTAACCAGTGATGCGCGAGAAGTGTTCCATATTGCATTACTTTTAGATGGAAAATCACCGAATACTAAGAATGAAGAAGACATTAAAGCTGCTTACGAACGTTTAGTGAAATTGTTACCAAATGTGGTGACCTTTAACTCTGACTCGCCAGAAGTGCCGTTTGTTCAAGGTGAAGCTTCTATCGGTATGTTATGGAATGGTTCGGCTTATTTAGCACACAAAGAAAATCCAAGTATCCAATTTGTGTATCCAAAAGAAGGCGCGATTTTCTGGATGGATAACTACGCGATTCCAAAAGGTGCGAAAAATACAGAGGGCGCTTATAAATTTATCGACTTCTTACTTCGTCCTGAAAATGCGAAATTAGTGGTTGAAAAAATGGGCTTCTCAATGCCAAATGAAGGCGTGAAAGCGTTACTTTCACCTGAAATGGCGAATAACCCAACCTTGTTCCCATCTGCTGAAAACATTGAAAAAGGCATTATGCAAGGCGATGTGGGTGAAGCAGTGGACATTTACGAAAAATATTGGAATAAATTAAAAACCAATTAATCAAATATTGATGAAAAGTGCGGTGAGTTTGACCGCACTTTTGCTTTGTAAAGGATGACAAATGAGTTTTCTTGAGCGACTTTTTCACGCAATCTTGTTTGAAACTACGGTTGTGTTGCTTTCTGTTTTCGCTTTGTATTTCTTTACAGAAGAAAGTGTTTCTATTCTCTTTGGGTCCATGGTACTGGTTTCCTTAACAGCTATGCTCTGGAATCTTATCTTTAATTATTTCCTTGATAAAGTGTTTACGGGACCAAGAGAAAAGCGAGGCGTCATATTTCGTACTTTACATGCCATTTCATTTGAAGGCGGTTTGCTTATTTTCACCGTGCCGATCATTGCTTACTTTTTAAAAGTGGATTGGATTACAGCTTTTATGATGGATTTCAGCTTAACGGTGATGGTGACCGTTTATACCTTTATTTTTAATTGGGTGTATGATCACGCGCGATTGCTATTTATTAAGCGTGAATGATGAAACAGGAAATGTTTGAATAAGGAATAAAAAGTGCGGTCAAAATCTAAGATGTTTTTGACCGCACTTTTATTTTTTAGGGCATGAAAACTTTATTAAAGTTTTTCCACTAACTCAATGGCTGCACCAATATAGGTTGCAGGAGTGAGTTGTTGTAAACGTGCTTTTTCATCGGCTGGGATAGCCAGTTTTTCGATGAATTCACGCATTGCTTTTTCATCAACACGTTTACCACGAGTCAGCTCTTTTAATTTTTCGTATGGTTTTTCAATACCATAGCGACGCATCACGGTTTGGATTGGTTCAGCTAAAACTTCCCAGTTTTGGTTGAGTTCATCACGGAGATGTTGTTCGTTCACTTCTAATTTGCTGATACCTTTACGCGTTGCGGCATACGCAATTAAGCAATAACCTAAACCCACACCTAAATTACGTAATACAGTGGAGTCGGTTAAGTCACGTTGCCAGCGAGAGATTGGTAATTTTTGACCTAGGTGAGTCATCACCGCATTGGCTAAACCTAAGTTACCTTCTGAGTTTTCGAAGTCGATAGGATTCACTTTATGCGGCATGGTGGATGAACCAATTTCACCCGCGATAGTGCGTTGTTTAAAGTGATTTAACGCAATGTAACCCCATAAGTCACGGTCGAAGTCGATGATGATGGTATTAAAACGAACCACGGCATCAAAGTATTCAGCAATGTAATCATGAGGTTCAATTTGCGTAGTGTATGGGTTCCAGTCTAAACCCAATGAAGTGACAAACTCTTCGCTAAATTTGTGCCAGTTAATATTTGGATAAGCTGATAAGTGCGCATTGTAGTTACCTACTGCACCGTTGATTTTACCTAAGATTTCATTTTGTTGGAGTTGTTTGAATTGGCGTTTTAAACGGTAAACCACGTTCGCCATTTCTTTACCTACAGTACTAGGTGAGGCAGGTTGGCCGTGTGTACGAGAAAGTAATGGGATGGTTTTGTATTCGTTCGCTAGACGGGTGATTTCATCAATCAGTTTTTGCCATTCCGGTAAGATTACTTCTTCACGCGCCGTTTTTAACATTAAGGCATGAGAAAGGTTGTTAATATCTTCCGAGGTACAAGCAAAGTGGATAAATTCAGAAACTTTGGCTAATTCTGGTAAAGCTTTGCTTTTTTCTTTTAAGAAATACTCAACCGCTTTGACGTCATGATTCGTGGTGCGCTCAATTTCTTTGATACGTTCAGCATCTTGAAGACAGAATTCTTCCACAATTTTATTAAGGTAATCGTTTGCTTCTTTGGACAAAGAAGAAACTTCTTGGATTTCAGCGGTCGCCGCCAATTTTTGTAACCAACGTACTTCCACGGTGACACGGAATTTAAGCAAGCCAAATTCACTGAAAATACCACGTAATGCGGTGGCTTTATCTTGATAACGACCGTCAATCGGGGAAAGAGCGGTTAATGCGGAAAGTTGCATAAGAGTTCTCCAAGGATTAATTTAAAGTTGAGTAGAGTTGTCGTGCCGCTTGCACTAATTTTTTACGATGAAATAACAGCTGCCATTTGCTGCCACCGACTTGACGCCACAAAACGGCAGAGCGAATGCCAGCTAGCAAACACGCACGAATTTTGTCTTGCACATTTTGTTGCTGTAAATGATATGCCGAACCAATAATATGAATGCGTTTGCCTAAAGGACTAATTGTATCCACATAAATGTTTGCCATGATTGAAAACATCTCATCATCAAATTGATTGTCATGATAAGCAAGTTGTTCCGGTAAGCGAGCAATACGGCGGCCAAGTTCTTGTTTGATTTCAGGTTGTTTGTTTAATTTGCCCTCTAACGCTAACAAGCTACCCCAATAATTTAATAAATTTTTGTCGTTTAATTGGGTGAGTTGCTCGATAAGCGTGTTTAATCCCACTTTAAGATGTTGAACATCACCGCCAAATACGGCTAATGTATCTTCGGGTTGAGTAATGAGAAGAGAATGAATGGTCGTTTGGAATGCATCTTGGTTATCAACTTCGCCTTTTTGAGCTAATTGACTGATTAATAAGACTGATTGACAAACACCGGCAAGTGCCAGAGCCATATCATTATAATTTTTCATTGGGATTATAAATTGTGAGCTGCAGAAATTTTTGGCGTAATATAGCATTTTTACACATTGTTTTGAACTCAATCATTAAAAAACGCCCTATCTTTTGTTATCATAGCGCCAATTCAGTTTACAGAATAAAAGGATAACCAATGACAAAACCAATTGTATTCAGTGGCGTGCAGCCTTCCGGCGAATTAACTATCGGGAATTATTTAGGTGCACTTCGCAACTGGGTGAAAATGCAAGAAGATTATGAATGTATTTTCTGTGTGGTGGATTTACATGCCATCACTGTACGTCAAGATCCTGTAGCACTTCGCAAAGCCACCCTTGATGTGCTCGCCCTTTACTTGGCTTGTGGCATTGATCCGAATAAAAGCACGATCTTCGTGCAATCTCATGTACCAGAACATACTCAACTAAGCTGGGTATTAAACTGCTACACCTATTTTGGTGAGATGAGCCGTATGACTCAATTTAAAGATAAATCAGCACGTTATGCCGAAAATATTAACGTGGGTTTATTTGATTATCCGGTTTTAATGGCAGCAGATATCTTACTTTACCAAGCGAAAAGCGTGCCGGTAGGGGATGACCAAAAACAACATTTAGAAATCACTCGTGATATTGCCGCTCGTTTTAATGCCCTTTATGGTGATATTTTCACGATCCCTGAAATCTTCTTGGGCAAAGCCGGTGCGCGTATTATGTCTTTGCAAGATCCTGATAAAAAAATGTCTAAATCAGATGATAACCGTAATAACGTGGTGACCTTGCTTGAAGATCCAAAATCGGTGGCGAAAAAAATTAAACGTGCGGTGACAGATTCTGATGAACCGCCTGTTGTTCGTTATGATGTGAAAAACAAAGCGGGCGTGTCTAACTTATTAGATATCCTTTCTGCAGTAACGGATAAATCTGTGGCAGACCTTGAAAAAGAATTTGAAGGCAAAATGTACGGACACTTAAAAACAGCGGTGGCTGACGAAGTGTCAAACTTACTTGCAGGTTTACAAGAACGTTTCTATCAATATCGTAACGATGAAGCACTTTTAGACGAGATTTTACGTCAAGGTGCAGAAAAAGCCCGTGCAAGAGCAAAAGCAACCCTTGCCAAAGTGTACGAAGCCGTCGGCTTTGTTGCAGCAAAATAATTTTAAACTTAATAAGCTGTGTTATATCACGGCTTTTTTAGATAAGGAGAAAAATATGGCCATTCAAACTGAAAAACCAATTGAATGTGTAGGTTGTAATACTTTCGATATGAAATCATTGTTTGATAACAGCGATTGTAGTTTACCTATCGAACAGTTTTACGCCACTCGTCAAGACGCGGAAGGTGCATTGGAATATTTCACGTTAAAAGCGCGTGATATCGAAAGTGAGCCTTGTCAAATTCAGTCTGAAATTCAACAGGTTGAAGATGGATACTTGCTTAAAGCGGTTTTCACATTCTGCTGCCAAGCGGAATTAGTGATTTTCCAAATGAAACTTTCGTAAGTAATGACTTACTCTAGAAAACCGCGTTTTTTGTGACCGCACTTTCTGATATTTATGTTCCCCTGCATCGTATTATTCCTTTTTCTAATGTAGAAGGGCAGGGGAATCGTACCAGTATTTTCTTACAAGGTTGTAAGTTAAACTGCCTTTATTGCCATAATCCAGAAACCATTCCTCGTTATGCAGAAGGCGCTCATCAAGTCAGCCTGCAGTATTTGTATGAGCAAGTGATGGATGCGGTACCTTTTATTCGTGGTGTAACGGTTTCCGGCGGGGAACCCACCATTCATCATAAAAAACTTGTTCCATTGTTCCAAAAGCTACGTGAGGAAGGGCTAACTTGCTATTTAGATAGTAGTGGTTTCTTTGAATTTGACGCAATTCGTCCTTTAATTGAGGTTACAGACAAATTTCTCTTTGACCTGAAAGGAGAAGGGCTTGGCTTGCAAAGTTTGTGCTTTGATAGACAAAATCGCCAAGGCATTGTCCCGAAAAACATCATCCCTACTCATCAACATATCAAGCAAGAAAACTTGGATCGTAATTTGAAGAACTTGGCGCAATTATTGCCATTAAATAAAGTGGAAGAAGTGCGGTTAGTTTATGTAGCAAATTTTTTTGATGCAGAAAAGTTAGTGGAGAAAGTCGCATCTTTATTGAAAGATTATCCGGATGTGTTGTTCAAAATTATCCGAGTGCACACAAAAGGTGCACGAGACGCTGAAGGGCTCACCCCTTATGTCCCAACTGTTGAACAGACACAAGCGCTTGAAAACCATGCGAAATCTTGTGGTCTGACCAAAATTGTGACCATTTTATAAGCAAACATACCAAAAAGTAGCAAAAATATTCCGACTTTTTACCGAAAAACAAGTAGAATAGGACAATTTTATTCACTTACTTATCTAACCAACCTAGGGGAAAAAAATGGGTATTTTAGGTAGCGTTTTAGGCATTGTCGTATTACTGATCATTGCCGTATTATTCTCAAATAATCGTAAGGCGATTAATTTACGTACTGTATTAGGGGCTTTGGCGATCCAAATCGGATTTGCGGCCCTTATTTTGTATGTGCCGTATGGTCGTGATGCATTACAAGCGACAGCAAATGGTGTATCCAATGTTATCGCCTATGGTAATGAAGGGATTAACTTCGTCTTTGGTGGCTTAGCGGATCCTTCAAATGCCGGCTTTATCTTTGCGGTGAAAGTGTTACCAATCATCGTCTTTTTCTCTGGTTTAATTTCTGTGCTTTATTACTTAGGCATTATGCAAGCTGTCATCAAAGTGATTGGTGGTGCATTGCAAGCCGCATTAGGCACATCTAAAGCAGAATCAATGTCTGCAGCCGCGAATATCTTCGTTGGTCAAACTGAAGCACCTTTAGTGGTTCGTCCTTACATTAAAAATATGACCCAATCTGAATTGTTCGCTATTATGGCAGGTGGTACTGCTTCTATCGCGGGTTCAGTAATGGCAGGTTATGCAGGAATGGGCGTACCATTGACTTACTTAATCGCAGCCTCTTTCATGGCTGCACCAGCAGGTTTATTATTTGCGAAAATTTTATTCCCACAAACTGAACAATTTAACGATAAACAACCTGAAACGGATGATAGCGAAAAACCGACTAACGTGCTTGAAGCAATGGCAGGTGGTGCGAGTGCAGGTATGCAATTAGCGTTAAACGTAGGTGCGATGTTAATCGCATTCGTGGGTTTAATCGCTTTAGTTAACGGTATTTTAGGTGGTGTAGGCGGCTGGTTCGGTTACGCTGACTTAACGTTACAATCAATCTTCGGTTGGGTATTCAAACCATTAGCATACTTAATCGGTGTATCTTGGGAGGAATCTGCTGTTGCAGGTCAAATGATCGGGCTTAAATTGGCAGTAAATGAATTCGTGGGTTACTTAGAATTTGCGAAATACTTACAACCAGATGCAGCAGTTGTATTAAGTGAAAAAACTAAAGCCATCATTACTTTCGCATTATGTGGTTTTGCTAACTTCAGCTCTATCGCAATCTTAATCGGCGGTATCGGTGGTATGGCACCAAATCGTCGTGGTGATGTGGCTCGCTTAGGTTTAAAAGCAGTTGTAGCGGGTACATTAGCTAACTTAATGAGTGCGACTATCGCAGGTTTATTCATCGAGTTAAGCGGCGTAGCAATGTAATTAAAATGTGGTGAATTCTGACCGCACTTTATCTCTCAACACCACGAATCATTCGTGGTGTTGTACTTTAAAGCAAGCGAAAACGTTTGCTTAAATGACTTTTTATTTATCAACAAGAGGAAAAAATAATGACTCCACATATTAACGCTCCTGAAGGCGCATTTGCAGATGTTGTATTAATGCCAGGCGATCCGCTTCGTGCAAAATATATTGCTGAAACATTCTTAGAAGATGCGAAAGAAGTGACTAACGTTCGCAATATGTTGGGTTATACCGGTACTTATAAAGGTCGTCGTATCTCTGTTATGGGTCACGGTATGGGTATCCCATCTTGCTCAATTTATGCGAAAGAATTAATTACTGAATACGGCGTGAAAAAAATCATCCGTGTTGGTTCTTGTGGTGCCGTACGTATGGACGTTAAAGTACGTGATGTTATCATCGGCCTTGGTGCATGTACCGATTCAAAAGTAAACCGTATCCGTTTCAAAGATAACGATTTTGCAGCGATTGCTGATTTTGATATGGCACAAGCAGCGGTTCAAGCAGCGAAAGAAAAAGGTAAGCCTGTTCGCGTAGGGAATCTTTTCTCTGCAGACCTATTCTACACGCCAGATTTCGAAATGTTTGATGTGATGGAAAAATACGGCATCTTAGGCGTAGAAATGGAAGCGGCTGGTATCTATGGCGTGGCAGCAGAATATGGTGCAAAAGCACTTTGTATCTGTACCGTTTCAGACCATATTCGTACACACGAACAAACTACAGCAGAAGAACGTCAATTAACCTTCAATGATATGATTGAAATTGCGTTAGAGTCTGTATTAATTGGTGATAAAGCATAATTTATCTGATTGATAGAATAAAAAAGAGCGGTCAATTTTGACCGCTCTTTTGTTTTTCTACTTCGCTATTTTTCATACCAAATTCGGTTCACATAAAGCACCACTTTGCCCGAGGGTGTTTCCACATGAATTTCATCATCAACGCCTTTTCCGATTAAGGCACGTGCGACGGGAGAATCAATGGAAATCCAGTTTTTAGCGGGATCGAATTCATCGCAGCCGACAAGGCGGTATTGCTTCACTTCACCTTCTTCATCTTCTAGCTCAACCCAGGCACCGAAAAACACTTTGCCTTCTTGTTTCGGATGGTAATCCACGATTTGTAACACTTCTAAGCGTTTGGAAAGGAAACGCACACGGCGATCAATTTCACGTAAACGACGTTTACCGTAAATATATTCTGCGTTTTCACTGCGGTCACCAAGCGCAGCAGCATCTGAAACCGCTTGGGTAACTTTAGGCCGTTCTTCTTTCCACAAAAATTTCAGTTCTTGGTCAAGTGCAAGCCAGCCTTGACGGGTAATGTAATTTGATTTTGCCATGATAAAAATAAAAGAAATTTTTTTGAATTATATTTGAGCCTGTTGTCTAAAACCAGTATTCTATTCCCGTTTTTATCGAATCCTTTAATAACAAAGAAGTATGACAATGTTAAATCAACAAATTAGCCAAATTATTGCGGCAGAATTAACCGTTCAACCCCAACAAATCCTCGCCGCCATTCAATTATTAGATGATGGCAACACCATTCCATTTATCGCCCGTTATCGTAAAGAAGCCACAGGTGGCTTAGATGACACCCAACTTCGTCATTTTGAAACCCGTTTAATTTATTTACGTGAATTAGAAGATCGTCGTCAAACCATTTTGAAATCTATTGAAGAGCAAGGGAAATTGACCGATGAATTGCGTGACAAAATCCATGCGACACAAAGCAAAACCGAATTAGAAGATTTGTATTTGCCATACAAACCAAAACGTCGTACGAAAGGGCAAATTGCGATTGAAGCCGGTCTTGAGCCATTGGCTGATTTACTTTGGAATGAACCGAAAAATGACCCTGAAACGGCAGCAGCTGAATTTGTAAATGCTGATAAAGGCGTAACAGACACCAAAGTCGCGCTTGATGGCGCACGCTATATTTTAATGGAGCGTTTTGCTGAAGATGCGGGTTTATTAGCGAAAGTTCGTGATTATTTAGCAAAAAATGCCGTTATCGTATCTAAAGTGATCGAAGGCAAAGAAACAGAAGGCGCAAAATTCCAAGATTATTTCGATCACCAAGAATTATTGAAAAATGTGCCTTCTCACCGTGCATTAGCCATGTTCCGAGGACGTAATGAGGGCATTTTACAATTAAGCTTAAATGCGGATCCTGATGCAGAAGAGGGAAGTCGTCAAAGTTATTGTGAAGAAATTATTCGTGATTATTTAGATGTCCGTTTCACGGGACAGCCTGCGGATAAATGGCGTGAGCAAGTGATTGCGTGGACATGGAAAATCAAAGTGTCGTTGCATTTAGAAACGGAATTAATGGCAAGTTTACGTGAAAAAGCGGAAGAAGAGGCCATTGATGTTTTTGCTCGAAATCTGACCGCACTTTTAATGGCGGCACCGGCTGGCGCAAAATGCACCATGGGCTTGGACCCGGGCTTGCGTACAGGGGTTAAAGTCGCGGTGGTGGATAACACGGGTAAATTATTAGATACCACCACCATTTATCCACACACGGGTCGTGAAGCCGAAGCGCAAGTGGCGATTTTCAGCTTGATCCGTAAACATAACGTGGAATTAATTGCCATTGGTAACGGTACGGCTTCTCGTGAAACTGAACGTTTTGCGAAAGAAGTGATTAAAGAAATCAAAGAAAATAAACCGCAAACCGTTGTGGTGAGTGAAGCGGGCGCATCGGTTTATTCAGCTTCTGAATTTGCGGCAAATGAATTCCCGAATTTAGATGTATCTTTACGTGGTGCGGTATCTATCGCCCGTCGTTTACAAGATCCATTGGCGGAGTTAGTGAAAATCGAACCGAAAGCTATTGGTGTAGGGCAATATCAACACGATGTAAATCAAACCCAACTTGCGCGTAAACTCGATGCGGTGGTGGAAGACTGTGTAAACGCGGTAGGCGTAGATTTAAATACCGCATCTGCACCATTACTTGCTCGTGTGGCGGGGATGACGAAAACCTTAGCGCAAAACATTGTGGAATACCGTGATGAAAATGGTCGTTTTGAAAGCCGTACTGAATTGAAAAAAGTGCCGCGTTTAGGACCAAAAGCCTTTGAGCAATGTGCGGGCTTTATGCGTATTGCAGGCGGGAAAAATCCACTTGATGCTTCCGGTGTTCACCCAGAAGCTTACCCTGTGGTCGAAAAAATCTTGCAAGCTACCGCGCAATCTATCCAAGATTTAATGGGAAATGCGGGTGTGGTTCGTCAGCTTGATGCGAAACAATTCATTGATGAGCAATTTGGTTTACCAACTGTTCAAGATATTTTTAAAGAATTGGAAAAACCGGGGCGCGATCCGCGTGGTGAGTTTAAAACTGCAGTATTCGCAGAAGGCGTGGAAGAAATCACCGATTTAAAACCAGGTATGATTTTAGAAGGTACCGTCACCAATGTGACCAACTTCGGTGCATTTGTGGATATTGGTGTTCACCAAGACGGTTTAGTACATATTTCATCATTAAGCGATAAATTCGTAGAAGATCCACATCAAGTGGTGAAAACTGGCGATATCGTGAAAGTAAAAGTGTTGGAAGTGGATGTGCCACGTAAACGTATTGCGTTGACGATGCGATTAGATGAAAGTGCGGTCAAAAATGACGGCAAATCTGACCGCACTTTAAGTGCAAAACCAAGAAGTAATGCACCTCGTCAAGATCGTAATCCAAAAGGAAATAGTGCGATGGGTAATGCCTTTGCCGATGCGTTGAAAAATTGGAAAAAATAATTTCGTCATTTAGATGAACATTGTGGCCAAATAGGCGTACAATGGAGGGGATCTGGTCAATCATCCAATCCCCTTTTTTATTTCAACGAAAGGAATATTCTTATGGAAAAAGGTATTCTTGGGCCGCATGAAGGCAAGGAGCTGGAATTAATGTTAAGGGGCGAAAAGCAAGTGGCATTATTCAATCAGGAACTCGGTATTCCTGACGCCTTTCTCCCTTATCTTGAGCTAGGAATGCTTCATTCAAAAACAGTGCAACGTCATGTCAATGATGTTTGCTTAACTGATTTTATTGTCTATTTACCTCAATCTCTTGCACTCGCTGAACAAATGGAAGTATTACTTCCTGCAAGCACTGTGAATGGTTTTGATCCTAAAGTTGAACGTGAAATCGGCCGAATTCTTGGCTACCGAGAAAAAGATATCGAGTACTATATTCAGCATTTTCAAGATAATTTAGAGAAGTATCGGCAGCAGTATAGTTGATAATTAATGATGTGAAAGCGTGATAAACATTTTATCTCTATCAGAGATACGTCCAGCTCTCTCGTAAATGGAGAGAGCTAAGTTTTATTAGGTTATTTGACTTTTTTGCCGCTGCTTACTTGTGGCCAGCATTCTACATCTGTTACACCAGCAGATATTGCGCCGCCAACAACCTTGCAGTTATATTTTTTTCCTGCTACATCAGCATTATAAGTTCCTTCAACAACACCGTTATTAAAATTAGAAATTTGCACTTGGCTAGCATCAACACCCAATTTAAATGCGGTATCTTTTTGAAGAGATGATTGGGTTACGCAAGCTGAAAGCGCACTTGCAGAAAGAATAATAAGAAATAATTTTTTCATAATACTCACTTAATAAAAGGTTAGATATATTTCTCAAAATGAGAAGTGGTGATCGGTTGACCAATTCTTATACTATAGTATTTTTGTCAGCTTCTCAAGTATGGCATTAATGTTGTAAAGAGCTTTAGAGATAATAAAAGTGCGGTCAAAAACATAAGCGATTTTGACCGCACTTTTGTTTCCAAAGATGATTATTCTAAGTAAATATTATAATTTCACATTCCCTTTTTCTGTAGAAATATCACTATAGATAGCATAACAAGTCAAAGTAGTAAATTAGGTAATTGTTTAATGTATACTAGATCTAAAGGAACTAATATTATTGTTAATAAGGTAAATTGATATGACGAAACCTAAAGCTGCTTTTGTTAGAATTAATAAAGATTTCTTATTGGTTACCTCTTTTATTAGAGGAATGATTGCAATGACAGATCCAGATCAAGATTTTATTTTTAATGAAGTTGATATTTCTGATTTAGATCTAGGAAGGTTAATTAAAGAAAAGCTTAATGAAAGTAAAGAAATTTCGTTCGAAGAGTTTCAGGCTATCTTTAATTCTGAAAAAATGAAAGGACTACAAAAAAATCTCGAAGATGAGATGAAAAAACGCTATGGATACAAAAATAAAAAATCTATCTATAAGGATATGTCTTTTTTATCTTTAGAACAGGATGCTAGTTTTATAATTATAGCGCCACTTCACCAGGATTCTCTTGGTGGGTATTCAGGAATTTCACTTCCTGACAATTCAGCATTAGAATTTAAATATGATAAGAGTATTTCGGATGAAGAATTAGGGAAAGCCATAAGACAATCCCTGACGTATTGTACGAGTATTTATCGGTAAGATATTTTCCTCAAAATATAAAGTGCGGTCAATTTCCAAAGAGTTTTAAAACCTCTCAAAAACTGACCGCACTTTCTGTATTTTCAAAGATGCTTATGTTAAGTGAATTAACTATTATAGCAGGTGTAGATAAATCAAATGGTAAAGTTGTGTTATTACCAGTTAGAGTTCCTAATAAGAAGTAGTCATACGAGGTCAATATGGAAAAATATCAAGTGTTTTTAGGTAGTGATATTGCAAAGACTTACAGTGATGCTAAAAAATTTACCTGGGAACGGGTTAATTCGTTTTCAGATAATTCTTATCTCGTATTATTTCAAAGAATAAAATTAATTGATGAGTTTCGTGGAGATGTGTTTTTTTCAATTGGTTTATTAGATGACTATCATCGTGCATTAGCCTCTAAGTATTTATTAGAAAATGATATTTCAGGATTTAAAGAAAATGCTTCTATTGCTGGTTTCTTAGGTATTTTGTCTGAATATGATTTTCAATGGGCGTACAACGGAATTAATACAAATTTCTTTTTTATGAGTTTGCTTTCAGATAATCAAAAGTTGATTGATTATTTAATTAAACATCGTGATGAAATTGTCGATATTTCAGTACCTTATAAACGAACTGATACCAGACCTTTTTTTAATGCGAACACTTTATTGGCGTTAAGTGGCGATTGGCAATTATTAAAAGAGCGCGCACTCACGTTCTTAAATGATGAGAAAAAAGCCCGTAGTGATTTAAAGCGCATTCCCGATCATGAATTTTATGTGGGACTAGCAGATAAAAATATAAAAGGAATGCAAGAGGCTTTAGATAAATTACTCGAACTTAAGTTTGCGAAACGAGCAGCAAAAGATACACTTTTACATTTTGATTTTTACTTGCAACCGCAAGTTTTAATGTATGCCAAAATCGCAGCAATCCACGGTTTTGATTTGGGTATTGATAGCCCTATAGCGCCCAAAGAATTGATTGATATAAATCCATTAGCGGAATATAAAATTCCTTATGATTTTATGAAATTATTTGATTTTGATGCCCCTCATCAAGTTTGGGTAAATTATGTCAAACAAAGAATGGAAGAAGCGAAGCAAAAGAAAGTTGAAAATAAAAAAGGATTTTGGGCTTCATTATTTGGTAGATAAGTCGGGAATGATAATAAAAGTGCGGTCAAAAACACAAGCGATTTTGACCGCACTTTATTATTGCTCAGGAAGGATTATTCCGCGTCTTCTTTTGCCCATTCTAATGAGCGTTTAACCGCTTTTTTCCAGCCTTTATAACGACGTTCACGTTTTTCTTCGTCATTATCAGGTGTGAAGGTACGTTCTACACGCGCTTTGTCGTGAAGCTCGTCTAAATCTTTCCAGAAACCAACCGCAAGACCAGCAAGATAAGCTGCACCAAGTGCAGTCACTTCTTTCACGACTGGACGTTCTACGTTCACATCTAAAATATCCGCTTGGAATTGCATTAAGAAGTTATTGTTGGTTGCACCGCCATCAACACGTAAATATTGTAAGCGTTGACCTGAGTCAGATTGCATTGCTTCTAATACGTCACGGGTTTGGTAAGCGATAGATTCAAGGGTCGCACGTACAATATGGTTGCGGTTAGAACCACGAGAAAGACCAAAAATTGCACCGCGTGCATACGGATCCCAATATGGTGCGCCTAAACCAGTGAAGGCTGGTACGACATATACCCCGTTGCTGTCAGGAACTTTTTGTGCAAAGTATTCGGAGTCGTGGCTGTCATGAACGATTTTGAGTTCATCACGTAACCATTGGATTGAAGCGCCCGCGATAAATACCGAACCTTCAAGTGCGTATTCAGGTTCACCTTTGGCGTTACACGCGATGGTGGTTAATAGGCCATTTTTAGAGGTAATGGCTTTATCACCGGTGTGAAGCAACATAAAGCAGCCTGTACCATAGGTATTTTTTGCTTGGCCTGCGCGTGTGCAAAGATGGCCGTAAAGTGCTGCTTGTTGGTCACCCGCGATACCCGCAACAGGAATACGCACGCCGCCTTTACCCCCGATGTTGGTTTGGCCATACACTTCGGAAGAATTACGCACTTCAGGCAACATTGAGCGTGGAATATTTAATAATTCCAACATTTTGTCATCCCATTTTTTCGTATGGATGTTAAATAACATGGTACGGGATGCGTTGGTGTAATCCGTTACGTGAACACGACCCTGCGTTAATTTCCACACAAGCCAGGTATCTACGGTACCGAATAGAAGCTCACCGCGTTCCGCTTTTTCGCGCGCGCCTTCTACATTGTCCAAAATCCATTTTACTTTGGTACCTGAGAAATAGGGATCCACCACTAAACCTGTGGTGTTGCGGATATATTCTTCATGACCATCCGCTTTAAGTTTGTCTGTAATATCTGCAGTACGACGACATTGCCACACAATCGCATTATAAACCGGTGTGCCAGTTGCTTTTTCCCACACAATGGTGGTTTCACGTTGGTTAGTAATACCAATTGCCGCAATTTCATCTGAGGTAATACCTGCTTTTGCAACCACTTCGTTTAATGTTGAACTTTGTGTTGCCCAAATTTCCATTGGATTATGTTCCACCCAGCCTGCGCGTGGATAAATTTGTGTAAATTCACGTTGGGCGATTTCGACAACATTCGCATTGTGATCTAATAATACTGCACGAGAGCTTGTGGTACCTTGGTCCAAAGCGATGATGTATTTTTTGTCTGTCATGGTTCTATTCCTTAGAGTGCTTGGCACTCGTTAAATGAATGAAGAAACTTTGAGCTTAAACGAACAAATTGCGAGCCTAACTTAATTGAATTCGAATCTAATTGGAACAAGCAATGTTGGGTTTTGTGATTAGCATCACAGATTTCGCCCCGAAAATATGTAAACGATTGCGTTAACGCACAAAATAATGTGATCACTCTCTCATTTTTAGAAAATAGATCGGTTTCATCTATTGAATTAATTGGTGAAAACTAGATAATGAAGCCGCTCACTTTGAGTATCTCAATATTTGATCAAACAACGAACGTAATTGCAAAGCAAGATTTCTTTAATGAAATCATTAAGTTAATCATTATTTGGAGATTCTCTTATGAATGCCTATTTTGCAGAGTTTTTTGGCACAGCACTTCTCATCTTGTTAGGTAATGGTGTGGTAGCCAACGTATGTTTAAATAAAACGAAAGGGCAAAGTTCTGGTTGGATTGTGATTACTACCGCGTGGGCATTTGCAGTGTATGTGGCCGTCGTTGTGACAGGCCCTTACAGTGGGGCGCACTTAAATCCAGCGGTAACGCTTGGTGTGGCAATGAAGGGTGCATTTGCTTGGGAACTGGTACCAGGCTACATCGCGGCACAAGTTGTGGGGGGCATGGTAGGTGCGTTGTTGGTTTACATTATGTATAAAGATCACTTTGCAGCGACCGAAGAAGAGGGCTTAAAACGCGCTTGTTTCTGTACTGAACCAGCAATTCGTAACTATCCAATCAACTTAGTTAACGAAATCGTTGGCACCTTCGTACTTGTCTTCGTAATTTTCTATCTTGCAGGGGCAAACATCACTTTACCTGGCACGGCAGAAAGTACACCAATTGGTTTAGGCTCTATCGGAGCATTACCAGTAGCGATTTTAGTTTGGGCAATTGGTTTGAGCTTAGGTGGAACAACCGGTTATGCGATCAACCCTGCTCGAGATCTTGGTCCGCGTTTAACCTTAGGTCTTTTCCTGGGTGGTACATTAAAAACTAAAGCTGACTGGGGATACAGTTGGGTTCCTGTTGTGGGTCCATTTATTGGTGCAGCGTTAGCGGCAGTATTCTACAACGCCATTATGTAATTTATTCAAATAGAAAGAGCGGTCAAAATTCATGGTGTTTTTTGACCGCTCTTTTTATATTTAGAAGTTTGATTAAATACAATAATCTTCGAATTCCATTGGCATTTTAGCTTGCAATAAGAACTGCTTTGTACGTTCTTGTTGAGGGCGGCTGAAGAAGTTTGCCGCTGTATTTTGTTCAACAACTTGACCATTTTCCATAAGAATCACACGATCAGCCACGTCTTTGGCAAAATTCAACTCATGGGTGACAATAATCATTGTCCAGCCTTCTTGTGCGAGCATTTTGAGTGCCTGTAACACTTCACCGACGAGTTCAGGGTCGAGAGCGGAAGTAGGCTCATCTAACAAGATAATATCAGGTTTAACTGCTAAAGCACGGGCGATCCCGACACGTTGCTGTTGACCACCAGAAAGTTGAGAGGGATATAAATCTGCTTTCGCTTTTAAACCAACTTTTTCCAATAATGCTAAGGCTTTTTCACGCGCAATCTCTTTCGCTTGTTTTTGTACAACTACCATGCCTTCCATCACATTTTCGAGTGCTGTGCGATGGGGAAATAGATTGTATTGTTGGAACACCATTGAGGAGCGACGACGCAATTTTAGTTCATCGGCTTTGCTGATCTTCTTGCTGAAATCAATGGTTAAGCTTCCATCAGTAAATGCTAATACCCCTTTTTCTGGGCGTTCGAGCAAATTTAAACAGCGTAAAAAAGTTGTCTTGCCTGAACCTGATGGACCCAGAATGGCAACCACTTCGCCTTTATTAATTTCAAAATCAATGCCTTTTAATACATGGTGGCCATTAAAACTTTTCTGAATATTCGTGACTTTTAACATAAACAGTCCTTATAAATGGCGAGAAAGGCGTTTTTCTAAACGGGTTTGTCCCATCGACAGCACAAAACAGAATACCCAATAAATGAGAGCCGCTTCACTATAAATTAAAATAAATTCGTAGTTTTCGGCGGTGATATTTTGCGCCACACGGAATAATTCCGCAATCCAAACGAGTGAAGCAAGGGATGTATCTTTCACTGTGCTAATGAAGGTATTTGATAGCGAAGGGACGGAAATACGTAAAGCTTGCGGCATAATGGTACGCACGAAAGCTTGTGTGTAATTCATGCCTATCGCATAAGAGGCTTCCCATTGACCTTTAGGAATCGCAAGAATGGAGGCCCTCACCGTTTCTGCTGCATAAGCACCAATATTAATGGAGAATGCAATAATTGCAGTTGGGAAAGGCTCAAGTTTGATGCCAACTTCAGGTAAACCGTAGAAAATAATGAAGATCTGCACCAGCATTGGCGTGCCGCGAATAATTGAAATATAAGTGCGACAAATGCCTTGCAGAATTTTGGTCATTAAATTGGGATGTGGCAATGTGCAAATCACAGCTACGATAACCGCAATGAATAAACCGCAAAAGAAGGAAATGACCGCAAGGGGGATCGTATATAAAATTGCCCCTTCCATCATAGGCCAAAACGAGCTGATTACATAATCAGCTCGTTCTGCGGTCATAAATGGAAGGCTGGCTAACCAATTATTGAGTAATGTCATCGCCAAACCATTTGATTGAAAGTTGTTTTAAAGTTCCGTCTTTGCGTAGTTCTTCAAGTGCTTGGTTCACTTTTGCAATAAGCGGTTCTTCACCTTTCAAGAAAGCAAAACCGGTTGGGATTTTTTTATCACTTTCTACAGCAATTTTTAAGCCTGCATTAGGTTGTTTTTTGAAGTAATCTAACACTGCTAATTTATCGTTTACTGTTGCATCAACACGACCTTGTTTTACCGCCTCAAGGTTTTGAGCCAAGCTATCTACAGTCACGATAATTGCACCATTATCACGTGCGTCTTTGCTCCAGTTACTGGTTGCAGATTGTGCAGATTTTTTACCTTTTAAATCAGGGAATGATTTAATGCTATCGTTATCGGCTTTCGTCACGATTACGCCAGCAGAGTAGTTGTAAGGTGCACTGTAATCATATTTTTTTAAACGTTCTGGGCTTGGATTGGTTTGGTTCGCAATAACATCAAAGCGTTTTGCATTTAAACCTGCATACATGCCGTCCCAAGCGGTTTCTTTAAATTCAACTTTCCAACCTAATTTTTGCGCAACTTTTTCGATAATTTCCACATCGAAACCGGTTAACTTGCCATCTTTGTCGTGGAAAGTGAATGGTGCGTAAGTTCCCTCAGTACCGACTAATAAGGTTTTAGTTTGTTCAACGCGATCAGCAATTTCACCTGCGTTAGCAAAAGTAGAAAGGGCTAATCCTGCCGCTAAAAGTGCGGTGCTAAAAAATGATTTTTTCATAAGTATTCCTTTTTTAGATAAATAACGAAAGTGAAATGAATTATAAGAAGCGAAAAAGAAAAGAAAAGTATTATTTATTTATGAATTATTTCCTTTAGTTATATTAAATAGAAATTGTTTAATTAATAAACAAAAAAGGTCTGTAAAAACAGACCTTAGATAAAATGAATTCAATCAATAGATTAAGCCTCAATTCCTTCAAATAATGCCGTACTTAAATAACGTTCAGAGGCAGAAGGTAAGATCGCGACGATTAATTTATCTTGGAATTCTGGTAGTTTTGCTAAGCGGTCAGCTGCTGCCACAGCGGCACCTGAAGAAATACCCGCAAGAATCCCTTCTTCAGCCATTAAGCGACGAGCGGTCGCAATTGCCGTATCGCTATCTACAGTTTCCACGCGATCGATGAGCGATAAATCCAAGTTTTTAGGAATAAAGCCCGCACCGATACCTTGAATTTTGTGTGGACCCGGTTTTACTTCTTGGCCTGCAAGGGTTTGGCTAATAACAGGTGATTCTGTTGGTTCAACCGCCACAGAGGTGATTTTTTTACCGTGATCTAATTTGATCGCACGGGAAATACCAGAAATTGTACCGCCAGTACCCACACCAGCCACTACGACATCCACTTTACCTTCAGTGCCTTTCCAGATTTCTTCACCGGTAGTTTGACGGTGAATGTCAGGGTTAGCCGGGTTTTCAAATTGTTTTAGCATCACATAATGGTTTGGATTAGATGCCACAATTTCTTCCGCTTTGGCAATCGCGCCTTTCATCCCTTTTGCCCCTTCGGTAAGCACGAGATTCACACCTAAACCTCGTAATAAACGTTTACGTTCAAGGCTCATGGTTTCAGGCATGGTTAAGGTGATTTTATAACCGCGCGCAGCTGCCACATAGGCCAAAGCGATACCAGTGTTACCGCTTGTTGCATCTACAATTTCTTTACCAGCCGTTAAAATGCCATCTTTTTCTGCTTGCCAAATCATATTGGCACCAATACGGCATTTCACGCTGAAGCTTGGGTTACGACCTTCAATTTTTACGACAACGTTACCATTGTGTCCGAAGTGTTTTAAACGAACTAATGGCGTATTACCGATTGAGTATGAGTTATCTGCATAAATTGTCATTTTACTGTCCTTTTATATTTTGGAATGAGTTGATGCAGTAGTTATAACACTGGCTTTTATATAAAAAAAATAGTTAATAGCTATATTTTATAACTAAATGCTATTTATTCACGATGCTGTTTCCCGAAGGCTTAATTTCCGTACTCGTAGAACGTGTCACAATTTGTGTTGAACCTGAAGTGCGGTCAAAATTCATATCAAATTTTAATTGTGAGCGATAATTTTCCACCCACATTACCGTTGCACCACAGACCGCCACAGGAATAATTACTAAGTTCACGATCGGCAATGCGGTACAAAGGGTAATTAATGCCCCGAATGTCAAGCTTTGAGAACGTCTTTCGCCTAACGCATTTTTCATAATGCCAAAAGAAATTTTATGGTTATCAAACGGGTAGTCACAGTACTGAATCGCCATCATCCAACAAGTAAATAGGAAGGTGAGTACTGGAATAATAGTTTGTCCAATAACAGGGATAAAACTTAATAAGAACAAGCCCACAAATTTCGGTAAGCTGTACCATAGTTTTTGCCATTCACGATTTAGCATACGTGGCACATCTTTCATAATTTCGGCAAAACCATCATCATTAACGGCTTCACCAGTCAGCATTTTTTCGACTTTTTCTGCCAATAATCCATTAAACGGCGCGGCAATAAAGCCTGAAAGCGTTGTAAAGGCAAAATAGAAAAATAAGAGAATTGAGCCAATAGACAGCACGAGCAAAATCACGCTTAAAAAGCTTAGCCAATCTGGAATAAAGCTCATCACCCAGTCAATCATCGTGGATATTTGTGAGACAAATAGCCAGAATAAGCCTGTAAGCAGAACGACGTTAAGTAAAATCGGCATAATCACAAAACGGCGCAGACCTTTTTGCGTAATGAAATGCCAACCCATCACGAAATGATTGAAAGCAGATTTTATTTCATTTTGATCGATCATCATTGTTCCTTTAAATTGAAAAGTAAAAAATACAAAATGTCACAGAAAGACAATATTTTTTGAGAAAAATTCCATCTCATCCCTTTTAATATCTTGTTTGCTTTCCTATTTTTTCACCTGTGGAAATGTGATAGGATTAGCAAAAATCATTGCGTTAAGGAGCAACAAAAATGGACTTAAATACCATTTTGATTATTTTAGGGGTAATTGCTTTAATTGCCTTAGTGGTACACGGATTATGGTCAAATCGCCGTGAGAAATCAAAATATTTTAAAAGTGCGAATACATTTAACCGCACTTCTAAAAACGGTGAGGTCAATCCTTTTTCGCAAGCTGCTGATCCTAATGCGGATATTCGTTTAACACATCGTGCTCAAGCGGCGCAGCCAGTACAACAACATGTTCAACCTAAAGTGGCACCGCAGGCGGCAAACCAACAGCAATTTAATTTTGATGAGCAACGTGCTCAAGTGGATGCGCGTCAAATAGAAAAAAGCGTGGATGATATTAAAATCTCTTTACCAAATCAGCCAGTTTATGAGATGAATACGACGCAACCTGCTCCAGCGCCAGCTCCACAACCTGAACCCGTGGTTTATCCTGAAACGAATGTACAACCAAAACTGCGTGTAGCAGAAATGACAATTGAAGAATTAGAAGCACAAAGCAATGATTTTGATGGTGTGAATTCTTCTTCGCCTGAATTGCGTGAGCAATTAGCCGAGATGTCATTAAATCCAACTCAAGAACCTACTCATGAGAACGTGCATTTCAACTATCACGAACCAGTAGAAGTGGAAAAACCAAAACAAACCACTGGCTTTGTTCAACTTTATGTGATTTCAAATCAAAATCGTGAATTTTATGGTCCGCAGTTATCTCAATCGTTAGAAAACTTGGGATTCATTTTTGGCGAGCGTCAAATGTATCATCGCCACTTTGATTTAAGTGTGGCAAGCCCAGTGTTATTTAGTGTGGCAAATATTGAACAGCCCGGTACGTTTGATTATTACAATATGGCCGAGTTTTCAACCATGGGTGTGGTACTCTTTATGCAGTTGCCATCTCCAGGTAATAATTTGGCGAACTTACGTATGATGATTCGCGCAGCGAAAACCATCGCGGAAGATTTAGGTGGCGTGGTATTGACTGATCAGCAAGAGATTTTTGATGATATGGCTGAGCAGGATTACTTATCTCGCATCGCATAAAACGCACGAAAAAATAACCGCACTTTGGGCGAGCCGATGGTTCGCCCATTTTAATTCAATGAGTAAACCGTTAGAGAACATTATGAGCCTTCAGCAACAAATTGATACATTACGTCAGGATCTTCGTCGTTATGAATATGAATATCACGTGTTGGATAATCCAACCATTCCTGATGCAGAATATGATCGTTTATTTCACCAACTTAAAGCCTTAGAAGCCGCCCATCCGGAACTCATTACGGCAGATTCACCTACTCAACGTGTGGGCGCCAAACCACTTTCAGGTTTTGCACAAATTCGTCATGAAATTCCAATGTTGTCTTTAGATAATGCATTTTCAGACGAGGAATTTTATGCATTCGTAAAACGCATTGAAGATCGTCTTATTCGTTTGCCTGACCCGCTTACTTTTTGTTGTGAACCGAAATTAGATGGTTTAGCGGTGAGTATTTTGTATGTGAATGGCGTACTGACTCAAGCGGCAACCCGTGGTGATGGAACAACAGGGGAAGATATTACCGCGAATATTCGTACGATTCGAAATATTCCCTTGCAGCTTTTAATGGACAATCCTCCCGCTCGTTTAGAAGTGCGCGGTGAAGTGTTTATGCCACATGAAGGCTTTGAGCGTTTAAATCAACAGGCTTTAGAGAAAGGCGAGAAAACCTTTGCTAACCCACGTAATGCAGCGGCAGGATCGTTGCGTCAGCTTGATCCTAAAATTACGAGTAAACGTCCATTGGTCTTGAATGCTTATGGTATTGGCATTGCGGAAGGCGTAGATTTGCCGAATACGCATTATGATCGTTTGCAATGGCTGAAGTCTATTGGCATTCCGGTAAACCCAGAAATCCGTTTATGTAACGGCACAGATGAAGTGTTGGATTTTTATCGTGATATTCAAAATAAACGCAGTTCTCTTGGCTACGATATTGATGGTACCGTGCTAAAAATTAATGATATTGCGTTACAAGAGAAATTAGGTTTTATTTCCAAAGCGCCGCGTTGGGCAATTGCTTATAAATTCCCTGCACAAGAAGAATTAACTCGCCTAAATGACGTGGAATTCCAAGTAGGCAGAACGGGGGCGATTACACCAGTGGCAAAATTAGAACCGGTATTTGTTGCTGGTGTCACGGTGAGTAACGCCACATTGCATAACGGTGATGAAATCGAACGCTTGGACATTGCGATTGGCGATATGGTAGTGATTCGTCGTGCAGGGGATGTGATCCCACAAATTATCGGCGTGTTGCACGATCGTCGCCCAGCGGATGCGAGACCGATTGTTTTCCCTGAGACTTGTCCTGTATGTGATTCGGCAATTGTTCGTATTGAAGGCGAAGCGGTAGCGCGTTGTACAGGCGGTTTATTCTGTGCAGCACAGCGTAAAGAAGCGCTTAAACATTTCGTTTCTCGCAAGGCCATGGATATTGATGGCGTAGGGGGGAAATTAATCGAGCAGTTGGTGGATCGTGAGTTAATTCATACACCCGCCGATTTATTTAAGTTAGATTTAACCGCGCTGACTCGCTTGGAAAGAATGGGTACAAAATCAGCTGAAAATGCGTTAGCGAGCCTTGAAAAAGCAAAAAATACGACGTTAGCACGTTTTGTTTTTGCTTTAGGGATTCGTGAAGTGGGTGAAGCAACGGCATTGAATTTAGCGAATCATTTTAAAACCCTGGAAGCCTTGCAAAATGCAGATTTAGAAGCCTTACAGCAAGTGCCTGATGTGGGCGAAGTGGTGGCTAATCGTATTTTAGCATTTTGGCATGAACCACATAATGTCGCGGTGGTGAATGATTTAATCGCTCAAGGCGTACATTGGGAAACTGTAGAAGCCAAAGAAGTGATAGAAAACCGCTTCAAAGGCAAAACGGTTGTATTAACCGGAACTTTAACTCAAATGGGGCGTAATGAAGCTAAAGCCTTATTACAAGATATGGGCGCGAAAGTGAGTGGATCGGTTTCAGCAAAAACGGATTTTGTGATTGCCGGTGATGCGGCGGGTTCTAAGCTCACAAAAGCACAGGAATTAGGTGTTACCGTTCTAACGGAAGAAGAATTTTTGGCTCAGATTTAACCGTCTCAATCGAAAAAAAACTAAAAAAATGACCGCACTTCATCTCATCTCAAGATTAAGTGCGGTTTAACTTTTCTTCTTAATAAACGATAGCGGACATTTTAAGCTCTTAATTTACTGGCTCCGCGTTCCAGTTGTTTTGCCAAGCATTCTTTTGAAGCAATAATCTGTTTACCAAAACGTTTATATAAACGTTGTTTTAATTTTGCCAACCCTTTCACTTTAGCACTTTTTTCTGCCCCAAATAACTGCTTAATATGGAGTGTCACCTGACCAATCTCTTGTAAGGCTATACCTGTTTTGGTTTTTAATTCGTTTAATTGGAACGTGATTTTTTCCTGTACATGCTGTTCCAATCGTTGCGTTAATTCTGTCGTATCGGCGGTTTCATTTTGACACAACTGTTCAAATTCGGCGATTTCTGTACTGAAATCTAGCTGTAACCCTTGTTCCAGTTCAATTAATACTGCCGTGCCGTATTCCAATTGTGATGTTAATTGCTGTTGGCTTTGAACTAATTGATTTTGAATGGCTTCACTTTGCTCAATACATTCATTTAATGACTGTTTCATTTCTGTTTGTTGCTGCATGGCAGAGGCTTTTATTGAATCAATTCGTTGTTGAATTTGCTGCATAAGATCTGACATTGTTTGTACGTTTTCCATTTTCTTCTCCTTTGGGATTTTTAACCGCACTTAAGAAAAGTGCGGTCATTTTGTTACTTATTTTTTGATGATTTGTTTCACATCCACTTCTGTTTTATTCCATTCTTTATCGACTTTACCGATAATTTGAATGTTATCTTGAGGTGCTATTGTTTCACCATTCCATGCTTTTTTGCTGACTTCAATTTGAATTTCTTTTCCACTTGCGTCTTTAAATAAGAAATCCTTTTTACCAATTTGTTTTACAATTTGTCCGTCTAAACGAACTGGAGTGTCATCATTGGCATTTAATGCATCATCAACGGTTTTTACAATAACACTTTCATCGACAAAACCTTGTTGGGTGTTGTGCTTGTGACCATCATTAAATCCTTGTGCTATTGCGGTGTTATATACGGCAACAGAAGATAATGCGATAGCTGCAACAGTAAGTAATTTTTTCATAGTTTGTTCTCCTAAATAAGATAATCATAAAGTAAGTTGAAAGCTTTGCTTTCAGATGTATTAAATCATTCAAATCTTAATCTTTTCTTAAGTGATTAACATTTTTCAGATTTATTTATCGATTGGATTGTTTGCCTTTCGATGAGTGTATTTAAACAAGAGAATCTTAAGGAAAGATTAAGAGAGGTAAAAAAATGAAAAATTTTTGAAAATAAAAAATAGGGCGTTTAAGCCCTACTTTTATGAGAAAAATGCCCTGGAAATCTACCGCACTTTAGCCTGCTACTGCAGGTAAATAACCTGCTTGAATTAAGAATGGTACGATCATAATGATTACGCCAATTACTAAGGCTATCACTAAGGTTACGTTTCCACCGATTACACGATAAGGCAGATTTGGATTTGCTTGACGTGTTTTCCATGCGAGACCAATAGGTAAAATCAAGCAGTAGAACGCACAGAGTAAACCCGCATAGCTTAATGCAGCGATAAAGCCTTCAGGATAATACAAGGCAAATGCAAGTGGTGGCGTAAAGGCTGCAATGGTAAGTGTTAAACGGTTGTGTGGCAATTTGTAACGTTTAAATAAATCGCCTAAACCTTCAAATACCCCTAGCATCACACCAAGAAAAGAAGTGATTAATGCAAGTGCAGAGAACACACGTACGATTTCACCCATAATGTGGGAGTTCGTGATTTGACGAGTTGCATTGACCAAGCCGTTAAGGGTTGGATCCGCTTGTAATACTTGTATGAATTCATTTTGGCTTAATACACCGTGAGTCGCTAATTGCCACACTAAATAAGCTACAAGTGGAATTGCGGTACCAATTAAAATCGCTTTACGGAATTGAGTCACACTACCATCTAAATAGCTGTTTACGCTACCCATGATGATGTGGAAGCCAAAGGAGGTAAAGAAAATTGGCGCCGCAGAGATCACGAAAGCATAATTTAAAGGTAAGGCCATCAGGTTATCGACAGACACTTTGGGTAACATCATGAACAACACAAAAGCAAAGGCAATTAATTTACCGATGAACAGAATACGGGTGGCACCATCAACGCCTCTTGTACCTACAACCACAAAGGCACCGAGTACGACGGTAAATAAAATGATTGAAAGTTCGGAGGAAAGATTTTCAAAACCAAAAGCGGTTGGTAAACCCGATAATAATGAACCGCCCCCGGTGATATAGGCCGCAGAAAGGGCATAAAGTAAAATGAGCAAACTAAAGGTGGCTAAGACACGCCCAGTGATGCCGAAGTATTTCTCAGCGAGAGTCGCCACGCCATCATTCAAGCGATCGGCTGTTTGATAGACTTCAACAAAAAGTAAACCGCTGTAAACCAAAAGTGCCCATAAGCCGACTAATAAGAAAACGGTGTAACCAAAACCAATACCGGCAGAGGTTAATGGCATCGCAAGCATTCCTGCCCCGATGGTCGTGCCGGCAATGATCAAGGCACTGCCGAATGTTTTGTTTTTTAGCATAAAATTGTCCTCCGAGTATAAAATTGAAAAATGAGGTTAAAGCTGACCGCACTTTTCTTTGTAATGATAGCGGCAAACCGAAAGATAGGAGTCGTTTCCACCAATTTGGATTTGTTCCCCTTCCTTAATGACTTCACCTTGTTCATTTAAACGTAAAACGAAATTGGCTTTACGCCCACAATAACAGATTGTTTTTAATTCTTCTAGTTGATCTGCCCAAGCAAGTAAATACTTACTGCCTTCAAATAGCTCTGCTTGGAAGTCAGTACGCAAGCCATAACAAAGCACAGGAATCTTCAGTTTATCGACGACATCACTTAATTGATAGACTTGTTGTTTCGTTAAAAACTGGGCTTCATCAACCAAAACACAATGAATTTTTTCTTGTTGTAAATGTTGCCTCACTTCGGCAAAAAGGTCACTCGTTGACGTAAATAAATTGGCATCTTCATGAATACCAATACGTGACGTGACTTTGCCTAATCCAAAACGGTCATCAATGGCAGCCGTATAAACCATGGTGTTCATATTGCGTTCACGGTAGTTATAGGAAGACTGCAGCAACGTGGTTGATTTGCCCGCATTCATCGTAGAGTAGTAAAAATAGAGTTTTGCCATTATTTAATCACCCATTTCCAGAAATAATAGGCAATAAATCCTGCAACAGGCGGGCAGGCAGCTAGCATAAAGGTCCCGTAAGTTGCACCGCCGCCAACCATTTTTCCGGCAGCTGAAAGCGCATTAACGATATCGCCACTTGGTGTGGTAAAAATCCATCCACCGATAATCGCGAGCACTAAAAAACAAGCGATACCGGCTGCACGCATGGCTCTTACTTTAATCATATTTTCCATATTTTTTCCTTAAATTGCAGGGAGTTCTGTCATCGCCCAACGTGGTTTAACATCAATGGCGAGATCGCTATGCTGACCTTGTTTTAAGCGTAAAAAGCCTGTGTAGGCAATCATGGCACCGTTATCGGTACAAAATTGAGGTTGCGGATAAAATACTTCACCACCAAGATTTTTCATCATAGCGCCAAGGGTTTCACGTAATTTTTTGTTTGCACTCACCCCGCCAGCAATCACTAAACGCTTATAGCCGGTTTCTTTTAAGGCACGTTTACATTTAATTGCGAGCGTATCCACGACGGAATCTTGGAAGGCAAACGCAATATCCGCTTTGGTTTGTTCGGTTAATTCCCCTTCTTGTTTGATCGCCTGATTAATGGTGTTTGCTGCTGAGGTTTTTAAACCTGAAAAGCTAAAATCAAGACCAGGGCGATCCGTCATTGGTCGAGGAAATACAAAACGATCTGGCGCTCCTTTTTCGGCTAAACGTGAAAGTGCCGCACCACCAGGATAATCTAATCCTAATAATTTCGCGGTTTTATCAAAGGCCTCACCAGCCGCATCATCAATGGATTCGCCAATGACTTCATATTTCCCTACGCCATCAACGCGTACTAACTGTGTGTGTCCACCTGAAACTAGGAGAGCAATAAACGGAAAGTGCGGTCGATTTTCATCAAGCATTGGGGCAAGTAGATGACCTTCCATGTGGTGTACGCCAATAGCGGGCACATTCCAGGCATAAGCCAGTGAACGCGCGATCGTTGCGCCCACTAATAATGCCCCCACTAAACCTGGGCCACTTGTATAGGCGATACCATCAATTTGATCAGCGGTTAAATTAGCTTCTTCTAATGCTGCTTTAATTAATGGTGCTGTTTTGCGAATGTGATCGCGAGAAGCCAGTTCTGGCACCACACCGCCGTAATCCGCATGCAAGGCAATTTGCGTGTAGAGTTGATTAGCAATTAAGCCTTTGTCTTCATCATAAATCGCGACACCTGTTTCATCACAGGAGGTTTCGATCCCTAAAATACGCATTTTCTTCTCATTTTATTAAAAAAATTGGCAAAGATTTTACCTTGTTTAGCCCGCTTAAACCAGTTCAAACGCCAAATTTTCAGCAAATAGGCGATCTTTCCTTTGCTTTTGCAGGGAAGATCGATTAGAATTGCGTCCTTTATTGAATTTGCCGTTCATTCGGCAGTAATAAAAATTTAAAATTGCAATTAAATTAAACTCATTGAGGTGATTGGCTTATGCCTGTAATTAAAGTACGTGAAAACGAATCATTCGACGTAGCTTTACGTCGTTTCAAACGCTCTTGCGAAAAAGCTGGTATTTTAGCAGAAGTTCGCGCTCGTGAATTCTATGAAAAACCAACTACAATCCGTAAACGTGAAAAAGCAACTCTTGCTAAACGTCACGCTAAACGTAATGCTCGCGAAAACGCGCGCAATACCCGTTTATACTAATTTGTAGTATTTTCTAACTCGAGTTAAGACAAACCGTGAAACCTTTTGGGTATCACGGTTTTGTTGCTTTAAATTCATCGAAAAAAGTCACGCAAAATCAACCGCACTTTCGCATCGTATTCAAGGAGGCAAGGCAATGAAAGGCTCTATTCCACGCCAATTTATTGATGATCTGCTCACAAAATCGAATATTGTCGATGTGATTAATGCGCGTGTGAAACTCAAAAAAGCGGGACGAGATTATCAAGCTTGCTGTCCGTTTCATCACGAAAAAACACCCTCCTTTACGGTAAGTGAAAAAAAACAATTCTATTATTGCTTCGGCTGTGGCGCGAAAGGCAATGCGATTTCATTTTTAATGGATTATGACAAATTAGAATTTGTTGAAGCCGTTGAAGAACTTGCTGCTTCGGCAGGACTTGAAGTGCCTTATGAAAAACGCCCAAATCAATTCGGTAATAAACCGGATGTGAGCTATCAGACAAAACGTAATTTATACGATTTGATGCAAGAGATCGCGTTGTTTTATCAATCTCAACTCCCGCTAAATATTCCTGCTCAAAGCTATCTTCAGCAACGTGGTTTATCGCCCGAAATTATCGATCGTTTCCAAATCGGTTATGTGCCCAATGCGATGGATACGGTGTTGCGTCAATTCGGCAAAAATCGAGAAGAACAGAAAAAACTGTTTGATTTAGGTATGCTTTCTCGAAACGATCGTGGCAATGTGTACGATAAATTCCGTAATCGTATTATGTTTCCGATTCGGGATAAACGTGGTCGTACGGTTGCCTTTGGTGGACGTGTTTTAACGGATGAAAAACCCAAATATCTAAACTCACCCGAAACCATTACATACCATAAAGGAAATGAGCTTTATGGCTTGTATGAAGCCTTACAAATTAATGATGAGCCAGAAAAATTACTGGTGGTTGAAGGCTACATGGACGTGGTGGCATTGGCGCAATTTGGTGTCAATTATGCGGTGGCTTCTCTTGGGACATCAACGACATCGGAGCAAATTCAATTATTGTTTCGTTCAACAGAACAAGTCATTTGTTGCTACGATGGTGATAGAGCAGGGCGTGATGCCGCTTGGCGAGCACTTGAAAACGCCTTACCTTATCTGGAAGACGGACGACAAATTAAGTTTATTTTCTTGCCAGATGGAGAAGATCCGGATACTTATATTCGTCAATATGGTAAAGAAAAGTTTGAAGAATATATCGATCAAGCTCAGTCCCTCACAGAATTCTTATTCGCACATTTAAGTCCACAGGTGGATTTTTCGACGCAAGAAGGACGAGGCAAGCTAGTAGCGCTGGCGGCGCCTTTAATTCGTCAAATTCCTGGTGATATGCTGCGCCTTTCATTGCGAAATATGCTGGCACAAAAGCTTGGGATCTTTGATCAATCACAGCTTGAAAGTTTAATTCCAAATCAAATAGGCAAAGCCGAACCAAAACCTAAAACACCACAAAAAACCATTAAGAAAACGCCAATGCGTGTGGTGATTTCGCTGTTATTACAGAATTCACAGTTAGTGAATCGTATTTCGGATGTGGGGTTGCAAGCCTTAAAGCATGAGGCAGGCTACGAATTACTCGAAAAATTGACCGCACTTTGTCGTGAACGAGAAGGCATTACAACAGGGCAAATTTTAGAATATTTTCGTGATACAGAATTCAGTAAACCCCTTGAAATATTGGCGTCTTGGGATCATCTATTAGACGACTTAGAAATCATTAATGCATTCTCTCAAAACTATCGTCGATTGAATATTCAAGCAATTGAACGTGATATTGAGATGCTTATCGCCAAAGAAAGGGCGGAAGGCTTAACTGATCAAGAACGAGCAATTTTAGTGAATTTGCTCAAGGGAAAAGAAGAGCAGAAAAAACAGTTAGTTAATCCGTCATAACAATGGTAAAATGTCCTGTTTAAAACAAGGGCTTTTATCTTCTAAAAATAACGCAAAACGGGAATAAAAATGGAACAAAATCAACAATCTACCGCCGAGCAATATTCAGAACAAATTGAACAGCTTATGGAATTGGGTCGTACGCAAGGTTATTTAACCTATGCAGAGATTAATGACTTGCTTCCAGAAGATTTGATCGATCCAGAATATTACGATAAGTTGTTGCAAACTTTACAGCATGATGCTGGTATTCCGGTTCTGGATGAAGCACCGGAAAGTGACGAAATGATGTTGAATGACACGATTCCGGATGAAGATGCAGTGGAAGAAGCAACGCAGATTTTATCAAATGTGGAATCTGAAATCGGTCGTACAACCGATCCTGTGCGTATGTATATGCGTGAAATGGGAACGGTTGATCTTCTTACCCGTGAAGATGAAATCAGCATTGCAAAACGTATTGAAGAAGGGATTGACGAAGTTCAAACTGCTATTGCTGCGTACCCAGAAGCGTTAACTGAATTATTGGATAATTATGATCAAGTTGAAGCAGGAAATTATCGTTTAGCTGATTTAATTACCGGATTTGTGGATCCAAATATTGCCGCAGAAGAAGTCGTGAATGTTGATGAGAATTTTGCTGACGAAGAGGTGAGTGTTGGAGCCGCAGCAGATGTTGATGATGAGAGCGATGAGGAAGATGAAAGCGATAGCAGCTCAAGTTCTGATGACAGCGATTCTGATAATAGCATCGATCCTGAAGTAGCGCGTGAAAGATTTTCGGCATTAAGAGAGCAACACACTAAAACATTAGCAACTATTGCCAAACACGGACGCAGTGGTAAACGCGCAAAAGACCAAATTGCTCAACTTGCAGATATTTTTAAACAATTCCGTTTAGTGCCAAAACAATTTGATACACTTGTTTTATCAATGAAGAATATGATGAAACGTGTACGCGCAGAAGAGCGTCAACTACAAAAAGTATTAGTTGATATCGCAGGTATGCCAAAAGATGAATTTGAGGCACTGATTGTTGCAAATGGCAGCAGTGATGCATGGGTAGCAAAAGCATTAAAATCAACAAAAGCTTGGGCAAAACGCTTACCAAAATATGAAGAGCGTATTCGTTTATCTTTAGATAACCTAGCGAATATTGAGCAACATACGAATCTCACCATCCAACAAATGCGTGAGATTTGTGATGCGGTATCTCGTGGTGAACAAAAAGCTCGCCGTGCGAAAAAAGAAATGGTTGAAGCCAACTTACGTTTGGTCATTTCTATTGCGAAAAAATATACTAACCGAGGTTTACAATTCTTGGATTTAATTCAAGAAGGGAATATCGGTTTGATGAAGGCGGTAGATAAATTTGAATACCGTCGTGGTTATAAATTCTCCACCTATGCAACCTGGTGGATTCGTCAAGCAATTACGCGTTCCATTGCAGACCAAGCGCGTACAATCCGTATTCCGGTTCATATGATTGAAACGATTAACAAATTAAATCGTATTTCTCGTCAAATGCTACAAGAAATGGGCCGTGAGGCGACACCAGAAGAGCTTGCTGAACGCATGGGTATGCCAGAAGATAAAATTCGTAAAGTACTTAAAATTGCGAAAGAACCTATTTCTATGGAAACCCCAATTGGTGACGACGATGATTCACATTTAGGTGACTTCATTGAGGATTCAACCCTTGAATTGCCATTAGATTCTGCAACCGCACAAAGCTTAAAAGTAGCGACACATGAAGTGTTAGAAGGCTTAACCCCTCGTGAAGCGAAAGTGTTACGTATGCGATTTGGTATTGATATGAATACTGACCATACACTCGAAGAAGTGGGTAAACAGTTTGACGTAACCCGTGAGCGTATTCGTCAGATTGAAGCGAAAGCATTGCGTAAATTACGTCATCCAAGTCGTTCAGAAACATTGAGAAGTTTCTTAGATGAGTAATTATTCATTTATGTAAAAAAGAAAAGGCAGAAATATCTGCCTTTTTTATTTGATTAAATTTGGTTATTTACCGCGAAATCACATTCCTTTAAAATACGCGCTTTTCGTCATTCAAAAAAACAAAAAGGAACTTTATGGAAGAATCTCAAGAACTAGAAAAATTGCCGCGAGTGATTACCGGTGTATTAAAAGTAGTATTAAGTTTTTCACTTATTGCTTTGGCTTTAGTGTTGATTATTGCTTTAGCTAAAATCACGTACACTTTAGCGATTATGGTATTTAATACATCAAGCGTCGTGCCTTATGAAGTCGCTGAACAAGCCGTGATGTTTTTCTTATACTTCGGTTTTATTGGCCTTATTGTGCAATATTTTAAAAGTGGCTATCACTTTCCTTTGCGTTATTTTATTTACGCGGGGATTACCGCCATGTTGCGCCTGATTATTGTGAATCATGAAAGTTCAGTTGATACCATCTTATTCGCAGGCGCGATTTTAATTATGGTTATTGCACTTTGTTTAGTGTTGTATTCCAATAAAATTAAAATTTAAAAGTGCGGTCATTTTGACCGAGGTTTTGGAATGGATTATTCCGGCACAATCCATTCCACTGTCCAACTCCCCGTACCTTCCGGGACGAGTGTTTGAGTCAAATAAGGCAAAATAGCTTTCATTTGCTGTTCTAATTGCCAAGGTGGATTAATCACCACCATTCCACTTGCGGTCATACCACGTTGATCGCTATCAGGGCGAACAGCTAGTTCAATTTTCAATATTTTACGAATTCCCGTTGCTTCTAATCCTTTAAAAATGTGTTTTGTTTGTTGGCGTAGAACCACTGGATACCAAATGGCATAAGTACCTGTTGCAAAGCGTTTATAACCTTCTTCGATCGCTTTCACCACCAAATCATAATCCTCTTTTAATTCATAAGGCGGATCAATAAGCACTAAACCGCGGCGCTCTTTGGGAGGAAGCGTCGCTTTGAGTTGTTGGAAACCATTTTCTGATTTTGTCGTGATATTCTTGAATTCTTTAAAGTTATTCCGTAATAATGGAAAATCACTCGGATGTAATTCTGTCAGTAATGCACGATCTTGAGGACGCAATAATTGCGCGGCAATCATTGGTGAACCTGCATAATAGCGTAATTCTTTACCGCCATAATTGAGCTTTTTAATGAGAGCTACATAACGAGCCACCTCTTCAGGTAAATCTGTTTTTTCCCAGAGTCTGCCAATTCCTTCTTTGTATTCGCCGGTTTTTTCTGATTCATTAGAACTTAAACGATAACGACCAACACCAGAGTGGGTGTCGAGATAGTAAAAACCTTTTTCTTTTAGAGAAAGGTTTTCCAAAATCAACATTAATACAATGTGCTTCAATACATCAGCATGGTTGCCAGCGTGGAAACTGTGACGATAACTTAACATGGTTTGTCCTTTTGACGTAAAAAAGTGCGGTCAAAATTAACCGCACTTTTAGTATTTAAATCGTTAGAATAATTCTTCTGGTTGCGTTGCTGGAATCGCGTCTTTGGTTTTGCCTGTTCCACCATTTAAGCGTTGTTGCAACTCTGGTGGGACATAATAACCGCGCTCTTGCATTTCTGCAACATAAGTACGTTTAGGCTCAGTACCAACGATAAAGTATTCTTTACGACCACCACCTTCAGAAAGTAAACCCGAGTTACTATCAATAGTTTTTTCCATGATATTTGGTGGAAGTTCAAGTTGACGTTCTGGTATATCAGAAAGTGCAGCTTTCATATAAGCGACCCACGCAGGCATTGCGGTTTTTGCACCCGCTTCACCTTTACCTAATACGCGTTTGTTATCATCGAAACCAACATAGGTTGTGGTGACTAAGTTTGCACCAAAACCTGCATACCAAGCCACTTTCGCACTATTGGTGGTACCGGTTTTACCACCGATGTCACTACGTTTAATACTTTGAGCAATACGCCAGCTGGTACCTTTCCAACTAAGTCCTTGCTCACCATAAATCGCCGTATTTAATGCGCTACGGATTAAGAAGGCTAATTCGCCACTAATCACACGCGGTGCGTATTCTTGTTTCGCTGCACCATCTTTCGCATCCGCCATTAAATCAACAGAACCATCATTTAATGCAGATGTTTGAAGTTCTGGTAAGTCTGGTACATTGTCTGGTTGCTGATCTCCCTCACCTTCATCTGTATCGGTATTGCTATTACCTTTGGCTGATTTTAGCTTATCTGGATTAGCTACTTCTGCCACATCTTTAAAGCCATCAATTTTATCTTCAGTTTCACCATAAATTACAGGAATATCATTACAGGTGATACAAGCAATTTTTGGGTTCGCAATAAATAAATCTTTACCGGTATTGTCTTGAATTTTTTCGATAAGGTAAGGATCAATTAAGAAACCACCGTTATCAAATACCGCGTAAGCACGCGCCATTTCCAATGGCGTGAAGGATGCCGCACCTAATGCAAGCGCTTCACTGGCAAAATATTGATCACGTTTAAATCCAAAACGTTGTAAGAAATCAGCAGTGAAGCCAACACCTGCGGTTTGTAGTGCTCGGATTGCAATCATGTTTTTAGATTGACCTAACCCCACACGTAAACGCATTGGACCGTCATAACGATCAGGTGAGTTTTTCGGTTGCCACAAGGGTTGTCCTGGTTTTTGAATGGAGATAGGACTATCTTGCAATACGCTTGAAAGAGTTAAACCTTTTTCTAATGCCGCAGCATAGATAAATGGTTTAATCGAAGAACCCACTTGTACTAAAGATTGGGTTGCTCGGTTAAATTTACTTTGTTCGTAACTAAAACCACCCACCATGGCTTCAATTGCACCATTATCTGAGTTTAATGAAACTAATGCAGAGTTAGCCGCTGGAATTTGACCTAAAACCCATTCGCCGTTATCACGTTTACGAATCCAAATCTGTTCACCCACTTTAACGGGTGATTTACCTGCCCAACGCATTGCGTTTGAAGACAGCGTCATCGTTTCATTGTTAGCTAAAAGTAATTCCGCCCCATTTTTACCCAATGCGGTTACCGCTGCTGGAATAAAAGGTTCTGAATCAGGTAATTTTTTCAAGAAAGCGACAATGCGCTCGTTATCCCATACAGCTTCACCTTTTTTCCATAGTGGCGCGCCACCACGCCAGCCATGACGCATATCATAATCGATCAGGTTATTACGTACGGCTTTTTGTGCTTCGGCTTGATCTTTTGACAGTACAGTTGTAAAGACTTTATAACCTTTGGTGTAAGCATCTTCTTCACCAAAACGTTTCACCATTTCTTGACGAACCATTTCAGTTACATAGTCTGCACGGAATTCAAATTTTGCACCGTGATAACTCGCGACGATTGGCTCTTTGATGGCTGCATCATATTCTGCTTTGGTGATTTTGTTTTCATCCAACATACGACCTAATACCACATTACGGCGTTCTTCCGCACGTTTTGGTGAATATAATGGGTTCATTGTTGAAGGTGCTTTTGGTAAGCCTGCAATCACAGCCATTTCAGAGAGCGTTAATTCATCTAAGTTTTTACCAAAGTAGGTTTGTGCAGCGGCTGCGACACCATAAGAACGATAGCCTAAGAAAATTTTATTCAAATAAAGCTCTAAAATTTCCTGTTTGCTCAAGGTATTTTCAATTTCAACCGCTAATACCGCTTCACGTACTTTACGAATAAGTTTTTTTTCTGGGGTTAAGAAGAAGTTACGCGCAAGCTGTTGTGTAATGGTACTTGCACCTTGAGAGGCTCCACCATTGCTGACTGCAACATAAATTGCACGGGCAATACCAATTGGGTCTAAACCATGATGGTCATAAAAACGACTATCTTCCGTTGCTAAGAAAGCATCTTGCAAACGTTGAGGCACGTTTTCTAATTTCACCGGAATACGGCGTTGTTCACCCACTTCACCGATTAATTTTCCATCAGCCGTATAGATTTGCATTGGTTGCTGCAATTCAACGGTTTTTAAGCTTTCTACCGACGGTAAGGAGGATTTTAAGTGAAAATAAAACACTCCACCGGCAACTAACCCCAGTATACATATCGTAAATAGGGTACTTAATATTAATTTTGCGATCCGCATCGTAAAATTCTCTCTGGTTTAATGAATATTCAAAAAATCAAAATTATGATTTTGGCTGCTAAGTATAAAAGATTAATCCCTTAAAGAATAGGAAAGAATATGGGAATAGCCAATAGAAAGCAGCAAAAACTACAAATTGGTGTGAGTAAACAACAAGATAACCTCTATTTTGTTTGGCTAGATGAATTACACAAAGTTCAATCAATTTGTTTAAATACGCAACAAAAAGATATTTTTTCCCAGTTATTGCCTCATTTGCCACAAAAAAACAGTCAATGCTGTTTTGTTGGCGCCATTTCGCCCCACTTAACTTGGTCTAAAACACTTATTCTACCACAAACACTCAATGCCCAGGAATGTGAACAACAATGTCGTTTTATTTTGCAAAAAGAATTACCGATTCCTTTGGATGAATTATGGTTTGATTATCTGACCACGCCATTAAAACAAGGTTTTCGTTTGGATATAACGGCGATTCGACAAGAAAGCGCCAATGCTGAATTAGCAAAATATTTACCGTTAAAATTGACCGCACTTGATTTACTGAATCACAGTATTTTACGTTCATTTTATGCCATTTTAGGTCAAGAGCCGATTAACACCTTATTTTTATATCAAGATCAACAAGGGTGTCTCGCCGTTTGTGAACGCTTACAACAACGACAAGTTTTGCAATCTCAAAGTGATTTATCTGAGCTTTATCAACAATTTATCCAGCGTTTTCCTGAAACGATAGAACAGATTTATGTGTATCAAACGCCCGATATGTTGAATTCAGACACCATCGAATTACAGCCTAAGGATTGGCAGCGTATCGAAACAGATCTTCCTTTCATTGCTTTAGGTAATGCACTTTGGCAAACCGATTTAAAGCTAGTGGATTTATCTTTAAAACTGCCCGTACTTTCGCCTCCAATTAATCGGGAGAGTGGTGATGTTTAGCCTTAATTTATTACCTTGGCGCTTAGAACAACATCAAAAGGCCTTTCGTCGTTTTATGTGGCAAGGTTTCATTTGGCTAGCTTGCTCAGTTTTGATTGTCATTGGATTGAACCAACTCAATGAACAACAAGGGCAAGCCCTAAGTCAGACAAAAGAAAAACTGACACAAATAACTCATCAAGTCCATCAGAAACGCATTCAGGTTCAGCAACTACAAAGTAGTCTGAAAGAAATGAATGAGCTGACAGAAATGGGTACAGAATATGTGTATCGCTTGCTTAATTTATTAAGTGAGCTGCCATTAAAACAGGGCGAGTTAGATGAATTTACGCTCAATGCTAAGCAAATTGTCCTTTCAGGCATGACAGAAAGCCAACAAGAGTTTGAGGAGATACATCAATTTCTCAAACGCCATTTTACAGAGGTTAACTTAACTAAGTTTCAGCCAGTGCAACAGCAGTTATTTTTTCAATTTGATATTCATTTATCGGAGTCTGTGCAATGAGGAACTTTATCAATGAGCTTGTTCAAAAAAGTGCACAAAGTTGGTTTGGGAGATGGCTTCGATTACCTCAAATAGTCCATGCAGCCTTTTGGTTGAGTGCATTAAGTGCGGTCATTTTTTTACCTGTTTTTCGTTACGTTGAAAATAGCAACGAACGACATCGACTTGACGCAGAATTGAGTTTGCAGCAGCAAGAGTGGGAGAAACAGGAAAAGATTTTACAAACTTTAAGGCAAAAGTCAGACAGCCGACAACTTTCTCCTGAACTAGCTAATTCGGTGTTGCCGATTAATCAGCATGTACAGGCGCTGTTAAATGGGCGACTTCGAGCGTTGGATTTACGTTGGGATTTTTCTCAACATACTTTGTTGCATTTGTCGTTACAAGGCTATTTTGTCGATTTACAGCAATTTTTGACCGCACTTTTAAACAATGTTCCTACACTTTCTTTAACTCAATTAAACATTGAGAAATTAGATGAAGAGGAAAATGCCTCTATTACATGCGAGTTAATTTTCCAACTGAATAAGGACAAATAATGAAAAAGTTCTTCTTAATCTTGATAGCGTTTTTTTCTGTATCAGCATTTTCGCAAGATCCTTTTGATCGTAAACAAAGAGAACAAACCGAATATCCAAAAGAGGGGCTTACCCTACCGCCGGTGTCGACTTGCGTATATTCGGAGCCGAGACTGGCGGAGGAACGCCCATTGGCTCAGCTACATATTGTGGGAGTCGTGCAATACGGTAAACAGGCAGAAGTGTTATTTAATGATGATGGGCATATTCTTTCTGCTCAAGTCGGGCAGAGGATTGGAAAAGAAGGCTATTTAATCGAAAAAGTGAGTAAAAACAGCGTGATGCTTCAAGGTTATAAAGTAGGGCAATGTGAACAAACAACCTCAATCATAATGAGATTTTAAAATGGTAAAGCAGAAAATAAAAACAAAGTGCGGTCAGTTTTTAATGTGTTTTTTGATCCTATGGACAACTTACTCAGCGGCAGAAAATCGCATATTTTCACTTCGCTTAAAACAGGCGCCAATGGTGGCGACACTCCAGCAACTTGCTCTTGAGCAAAATACCAATTTAATGATTGATGATGAATTAGAAGGAACACTTTCATTACAATTAGATAGCGTCGATTTTGATCGTTTATTGCGTTCTGTCGCAAAAATCAAAGGGCTCTCTTTTTATCAAGAAAAGGATATTTATTATTTGGGTAAGCCTTCTCAACATGAACAATATGCAGAGAAAATGGTAGAACCGATGACGATTAGCGGAGAAAGTTTGCCTAGTGAAACACCACTTGTGAGTGCAACGGTTAAACTGCATTTTGCCAAGGCCGCTGATGTGATGAAATCGTTAACAACAGGGAGTGGTTCTTTGCTTTCACCTAGCGGCACAATTACATTTGATGACCGAAGCAATGTGTTACTGATTCAGGATGATGCACGTTCTGTCAAAAATATTAAAAAATTGATTGCAGAGCTGGATAAACCCATTGAGCAAATTGTCATTGAAGCACGTATTGTGACGATTACCGATGAAAGCCTAAAAGAATTAGGTGTGCGTTGGGGTATTTTTAATCCTACTGAGGCTGCTCATCGAGTGAGTGGCAGTCTAGATGCGAATGGCTTTAGTAATATCGGTGATAATTTAAACGTGAATTTTGCGACAACGGTCACGCCAGCTGGCTCATTAGCACTTCAAGTGGCTAAAATTAATGGTCGATTATTAGATTTAGAATTGACCGCACTTGAACGTGAAAATAACGTAGAAATTATTGCAAGCCCTCGTTTACTCACAACTAATAAGAAAAGCGCAAGCATTAAACAAGGGACAGAAATTCCTTATGTAGTGACAAATGGTAAAAATGATACACAGTCAGTAGAGTTTCGCGAGGCAGTCTTAGGATTGGAAGTCACACCACATATTTCGAAGGATAATAATATTTTATTGGATTTATTAGTCAGTCAAAATTCCCCGGGAAATCGCGTGGCTTACGGGCAAAATGAAGTGGTGTCCATTGATAAACAAGAAATTAATACACAAGTTTTTGCCAAAGATGGCGAAACAATTGTATTGGGAGGGGTATTCCACGACACAATCACGAAAGGTATCGATAAAGTACCATTATTGGGCGATATTCCCGGTATTAAGCGTCTATTTAGTAAGGAAAGTGAACGACATCAAAAACGCGAACTCGTTATTTTTGTGACCCCTCATATTTTGAAACAAGGTGAAAGAATGGAAATGGCTAAGAAAGAAAAGCATTTTAAGCAAGTTGAAAAAGTGAAAAAATAAAGTGCGGTCAATTTCTCTTATGTTTTCCTATTTTTTTCAGTTTAGTTGTGTGCATTGTAAGCGATCTATTCATTTAGGTCGAAATGGATTGTGTAGTCGATGTCAGAAACAAATTAAAACTTTCCCTTATTGTGGGCGATGTGGTTCACCTTTGCAGTATTATGCAATGGGCTGTGGCCATTGTTTGAGAAATGAACCCGCTTGGGATCGTATTGTGATTATCGGGCATTACATAGAACCGCTTTCTTCACTTATTCATCGTTTTAAATTCCAAAAACAGTTCTGGTTAGATCGCAGTTTATCGCGTTTGCTTTATCTTGCGGTGCGAGAGGCGAGACGAACACATGGGCTCTCTCTGCCACAGGCGATTATTCCGGTGCCGTTATATCATTTTCGGCAGTGGCAACGGGGTTATAATCAGGCGGATTTATTGGCTAACTGGTTGAGCCGTTGGTGTGATGTGCCTAACTGTCATCATGTGGTGAAACGGATTAAACATACTCATACTCAACGAGGCTTAACCGCAAAAGATCGGCGACAGAACCTTAAAAATGCTTTTGCTGTGAATACCCAAAAGCCCTTTCCTTATGAGCGAGTTGCCTTGGTAGATGATGTGATTACAACTGGTTCAACGTTAGCAGAGATAGCCAAACAGCTTCGAAAATTAGGTGTAAAAGAAATACAAGTATGGGGCTTAGCGAGAGCTTAAATTTTTAAAGATAGGATTTATCTATATCTATAAAAATAGGAATAAATGTAGAAAAAATTGCCGCATAGGAGTATCATTCTTGATATATTGCATCAAGTATTAGGATTTTATTTATGGAACAAATTTTTATTTCAGATGCTGCACAAGCACATTTTCGGAAACTTTTAGATACACAAGAAGAAGGTACAAATATTCGTATTTTTGTCGTGAACCCTGGTACCCCTGGAGCTGAATGTGGCGTGTCTTACTGTCCGCCAAATTCAGTTGAAGCGACTGATACCGAAATGAAATACGATACTTTTTCAGCATTTGTGGATGAAATCAGTTTACCGTTTTTAGAGGATGCGGAAATTGATTATGTAACAGAAGAGCTCGGTGCTCAATTGACTTTAAAAGCGCCTAACGCAAAAATGCGTAAAGTTGCAGATGATGCGCCTTTAATTGAGCGCGTAGAGTACGTGATTCAAACACAAATTAACCCACAATTAGCCAGCCATGGCGGTAAAATCACGTTAATTGAAATTACTGATGATGGTTATGCTGTTCTACAATTCGGTGGTGGCTGTAACGGTTGTTCAATGGTTGATGTAACCTTAAAAGATGGTGTAGAGAAACAATTGGTCGCACTTTTCCCAAATGAACTAAAAGGTGCACGAGATGTAACAGAACACCAACGTGGTGAACATTCTTATTATTAAGCATAGAAGATAAATAAGGGCGAATTATTCGCCCTTTTATTTTTTAAGCGGCAGATAATTTCTGTAACAACCGATCCATCGCTCGATATCCTAGTGCTTCTGCTAAATGGGGTTGTAGTATCTCTTTTTCGCCATTCAAATCGGCAATTGTACGTGAGACTTTTAAAATCCGATGATAGGCTCTTACTGAAAGTCCGAGTTTATTTAAAGCATTCTCTAAAAATTGTGCATCTTTATCTTGTAATTTACAGTCTCGTTCAATTTCTTTGCTTGAAAGATATGCATTAATTTTACCGGCTCGAGCAAGTTGAATCGCTCTCACTTTTAATACTTTTTCTCTTACTTGTTGGCTGGTTTCACCTCTATCCCCTGTATTTTGTAGACTACCTTGCGGCAGAAGAGGCACTTCAATGGATAGATCAAAGCGATCTAAAAATGGTCCTGAAAGGCGATTTAAATAACGCATCACTTGTTGTGGCGAGGTACGATTATGTGTTCCGGTATAATGCCCCGTTGGACTTGGATTCATCGCCGCAACGAGTTGAAAGCGAGCAGGAAATTGGATTTTTGCATTGGCACGCGAAATAATAATTTCTCCACTTTCTAAGGGTTGTCGTAGAGCGTCCAGTACTTTACGCTCAAATTCAGGTAGCTCATCAAGAAAAAGTACACCATTATGTGCGAGCGATATTTCGCCTGGTTTTGGAATGGTTCCTCCACCCACTAATGCAGGCAAAGAAGCACTATGATGTGGCGCTCGAAATGGACGTTGTTTCCAGTTCTGAAAATTTAATTCATTTTGTACTAAGCTTGTGACCGAAGCGGTTTCAATGGCTTCTAAATCAGTCATTTCTGGGAGTAATGCAGTGAGACGACTTGCCAACATAGTTTTACCTGTCCCTGGTGGGCCTAAAAAGAGCAGATTATGTTGACCTGCAGCCGCAATTGTTAGGACTCGTTTAGCATGTTGCTGACCAATAATATCCGTCAAATCTAAGTGATTTTTAGCTGAAAATCCGACCGAACTTTCTTGTGCAAGTAATGAAGCCAAAGGTAATTTTTCTTGATTATTTAAGAATTGCACGACTTCCAAAAGGTTTTTAGCAAAATAAGTCTCTTGCTCTGAGACAAGTGACGCCTCATTAGCATTTTGATAAGCGATAATGGGGGCTCGTTTCGCTCTTTGTGCCGCTAAAATGGCGGGGATCACGCCATGTACACCACGTAATTCACCTGTTAATGCGAGTTCGCCAACGAATTCAAATTGTTTTAAACGGCTATCGTCGAGTTGATCCGATGCAGCTAAAATACCTATTGCAATAGGTAAATCAAATCTCCCTCCTTCTTTGGGTAAATCAGCTGGTGCAAGGTTGACGGTGATGCGTTTAGCAGGATATTTGAACTGGGCATTCATTAACGCACTTCTGACACGATCTTGCGCTTCTTTTACAGTTTTTTCGGGTAGACCAACTAAGGTAAATCCAGGCTTCCCGTTACTTAAATGTACTTCAATCGTAACAAGAGGGGCTTGTACACCCATCGATGCACGGCTGTAAACAATAGCAAGAGACATTCAGATTCCTTAAAGTGCGGTCAAAAATAATCAGATTTTCGCACTATAAAAAAAGCACAGAATGAAATCATCCATCCAGTGCTTTTTTTGCGATCTTGATCGCAGAAATTATTTTTTCTTGATAAAAAACTACACGAAAAGTGGTGCAAACCAACTATCTAATTTAGCCGCTAATTTATCAATACCAATTTTATTTTGTGCAGAAAAGGCTTCGACTTGAATATCGCCTTGAAATGGCAAAATCGCTTCACGTACCATTTTGACTTGTTTGCTACGCGCACTTTGACTGAGTTTATCCGCCTTGGTTAAAAGTAACATAACCGGTAAATCAGCAGAAACGGCCCATTCGATCATTTGCTGATCGAGATCTTTTAACGGATGACGAATATCCATCAGAACAACAAGCCCGCCTAAACATTCCCGTTTTTGCAAATATTCCCCGAGGGATTTTTGCCACTCGATTTTCATTTTCTCGGGAACCGCAGCATAGCCATAACCGGGTAAGTCTACCAGTTTACAATTAGGCTCTACTTCAAAAAGGTTGATGAGCTGTGTCCGACCAGGGGTTTTAGAAGTTCGAGCTAAGCTTTTCTGATTGGTTAATGCATTAAGTGCGGTTGATTTTCCTGCATTTGAACGCCCTGCAAACGCAATTTCAATCCCTGTATCTTCTGGGATGGAACGAATATTGGGGGCGCTCGTAAGAAAATGCGTTTTATGATAATTCAGTTTAATTTCAGACATAATTGTTCCTTTCATTAATTGCGCCTAGCATATCACAAATAGAAAAATTGCTGAAATTATGCGAGAATGCGCGCTTTGCATTGATTTAAAGCATCTTTAATTATTTTTTACTATGGAATCTCAAGAGAATCAATATCGCTGGCCAAAAGCGGAAGCCGTTTATCCCGATAGACCAGGGCGTTCTTATGCGCTTAAGCGCCTACGTTATCGTCTTCGTTCTTTTTTACATCGAGGATCAATTGCTCATTTTGAGCAATTTATTAATCAGCATCCTTTTCTTGTCACATTATTAAATGAATATGTGGATTATAGCTATCCATTAGTTTATCGTTTTTTAGATAAACGTTTTAATAGCAAACAGCGTTTCGAAGCTATCTGCGACAATCTACTTTTTTTACCTGAAAAATTGACCGCACTTTCAGCCCCCATTTATAAAACGCCATTAAGTTTTGGTGAGGTAATTCCTGATTTTGAAATGACATTATCGATGACTACACATCAACCGATGGAAGGTTATTGGGTATTGGAGTTATGGCATAAACCACGTAATGAATTAGTGTATTTGCTTACTTTTGCCAAACTTGGTGAGGCATTGCTTATTTCTGTGGTGCAGGGACCCAATTTTGAAGGTTCCAAAGAGATGGTGAAGCAACTCACAAAAACGTGTCATGGTTTACGCCCTGCTTATTTGATGGTGGAAACGATGAAAGCATTGACGAAAGCATTAGGCTTTAATCAATTGTTAGGTATTCCACAAAAATATCAAAATAAATCGCGTTTTATTCAAAGTTCACATTATGTCGTAGATTATGATGCGATTTTTGTTGAATCAGGAGGACAGTTGAAGGACTATTGGGAATTACCTTTAGAGATAGATAGAAATCTTGATGAGGTACCGAGTAAGAAACGCTCAATGTATCGCAAACGTTATGCGATGCTAGATGATTTGGCTAAAGTAATCGAAGAAAAGCTAGAATTGTAAAAGTAAAAAGTGCGGTGAATTTTGACCGCACTTTTTGTTTTTATAAGACCTTTAAACAAGCCACAAAATGGCTGTTGTTTTGGCTAGTGAAAGGTGGTTTTTGTTTCGCACAATTTTCATCGGCTTTTAGACAGCGAGTACGGAACACGCAACCGGACGGCGGATTAATTGGCGAAGGCAAATCACCTTCAAGTAATTCGATGGACTTATTGCGTTCCAATTTTGGATCGGGAATTGGAACTGCAGACATTAAGGCTTTGGTATAAGGATGTTTGGTATTGTTATATACCTCCTCATCACTGCCTAATTCCATTGCATTGCCTAAATACATCACTAACACACGGTCAGAAATGTGTTTTACCACTGCTAAATCATGGGCGATGAAAATTAAGGAAAGCCCCATTTCTTTTTGTAGGGATTTCAATAAATTTACCACTTGAGCCTGAATCGATACATCTAACGCAGAAACGGGCTCATCACAAATGATCATTTTCGGCTCAATGATTAAAGCACGAGCAATACCGATACGCTGACATTGTCCACCAGAAAACTCATGCGGATAGCGGTTAATCAAGTTCGGTAAAAGCCCGACTTTCAACATCATTGCTTGCACTTTTTCTTTCACTTCTGCAGCACTTAAGTGCGGTTGGTAGATCTTTAATGGCTCAGCAATGATTTCGCCAATATTCATTCGCGGATTGAGAGAGGCGAGCGGGTCTTGGAAAATCATTTGAATGTCTTTACGCGTTTCTTTCCATTGTTTTGCTGATTGTTTTCGTAAATTTTTACCAAGCCACAAGATTTCCCCTTCACTTGCTTCGACTAAACCGATAATAGCACGTGCAAGTGTGGATTTACCGCAACCGGATTCACCCACTACACCGAGAGTTTCACCTGCGTAAAGTTTAAAAGAGACATCCTTCACCGCTTTTAAGGTTTGCGGTTTGGCGAAGAAAAGGGATTTCTCATTTTTAATTTTAAAACTAACGCCTAAGTGATTGACTTCAAGAAGTAATTCTTTGTTGTTCGAGACTGTCATAGGTTAAATTTCTCCGCAGGTAACCAACAATTACGTAATTGACTGTGATTAAATGTAGTCAGTTTTGGCGCAGTTTGGCATTGTTCGGTAGCAAATTGGCAACGTGGTGAGAATGGACAACCTTTTGGCAAATGCAATAAATTCGGTGGATTGCCAGGAATAGTTACTAAGTGTTCTTCATTGCCATCTAAGCGAGGAATTGCATCCATTAAGCCAATAGAATAAGGATGAGTTGGATGATAGAAAATTTGTTCTGCAGTGCCGTATTCCATGGTTCGTCCAGCATACATCACCATAACTTGATCGCAAATACCCGCTACCACGCCCAAATCGTGAGTGATCATGATGATGGCAGTGTTAAATTCACGTTTTAACTCATTTAATAAGGTCATGATTTGCGCTTGAACGGTCACATCCAAAGCGGTTGTTGGTTCATCGGCAATGAGTAGTTTTGGTCGGCATAATAAGGCCATCGCGATCATCACCCGTTGACGCATACCACCTGAAAATTCGTGAGGATACATACCCATGCGTTTTTTGGCTTCCGGCATTTTAACTGCATCTAACATTTTCACGGATTCAGCAAAGGCAGTTTGTTTATCATAGCCTTTGTGTAATTGTAGTACTTCCATGAGTTGTTCACCGATTTTCATGTAAGGGTTGAGTGATGTCATCGGATCTTGGAAAATCATGGAAATTTGTTCGGCACGGATTTTATTCAACTCAGCATTCGGTAAATTAACTAATTCTTTCCCTTCAAAAATAGCTGAACCTTCGACTTCACCGTTGGCTGCCAATAAACCCATTAAAGCAAAGGCTGTTTGTGACTTGCCTGAGCCACTTTCGCCTACGATGCCGAGCGTGCTCCCCGCATTGAGCGTGAAGTTTAAGTCATTCACCGCTGTGACGACACCATCCGGTGTTTTGAAGCGAACGTAGAGATTTTTTACATCTAATAAAGGATTCATATTCGCTCCTATCTATCTTTCGGATCGAGTGCATCACGCAACCCGTCACCGATAAAGTTAAAACAAAATAGGGTAAGGCAAAGGAAAAATGCCGGGAAAATTAATAACCAAGGCGACACTTCCATTTGCGCAGCACCATCACTTAAGAGTGCACCCCAGCTACTCATCGGTTCTTGAGTCCCTAATCCTAAGAAGCTTAAGAATGATTCAAATAGAATGAGCCCAGGTACTTCAAGCGAGGCATAAACTGCCACTAAGCCTAATACATTCGGAATAATGTGTTTCAAAATGATTTGGCGACGAGGTACGCCACAAACGATGGCAGCTTCGACGAATTCTTTATTTTTCAGGCTGAGCGTTTGTCCGCGTACGATACGTGCAAGGCCAAGCCAAGCAATGGCCCCGATAGCGATAAAAATTAAGAAAATGTTTTGGCCAAAAAGAGTCACCAACAAAATCACGAAAAACATGAATGGAAATGAGCTGAGAATCTCTAAAAAACGCATCATTAACATATCTGTTTTACCGCCTACATAACCGGAAATCGCCCCATAAATTGTGCCGATAGTCACGGAAATGAAGGCACCAGCAATACCGACCAATAAGGAAATGCGTCCACCGATAGCAGTGCGTACCAACAAGTCTCGACCCGAGGCATCAGTACCGAAGAAGTGATAGCCTTCCATTGTTGGTGCGGTGCTCATCATATTCCAATCGGTATCTTCATAGGTAAATGGGAAGAACCAAGGTGCTACGGTAATAAATATAATAATAAACGCCAAAATAATCAGACTGGCAACGGCCGCTTTGTTGCGGAAAAAACGGCGTTTCGCATCTTGCCATAGACTGCGGCCTTCCAGTTGCATTTCTTCAATACGGTCAGCCACTTGTTCCACAAAATCCGCATTTTTCTGATTAATCGGCTGAGTACGATAATCTGTCATAACTTATCCTTAATAACGAATTTTTGGATCGATGATGGCGTATAAAATATCCACAATCGCATTAAATAAAATGGTTAATGTACCCACTAAAATAGTGAGACTTAAAACTAAAGAATAGTCGCGATTCAATGCGCCGTTTACAAATAATAACCCCATGCCAGGTAAACCAAATACGCTTTCGATGACCATTGAGCCGGTAATAATCCCCACGAAAGCAGGGCCTAAATAGGTAATCACAGGTAAAAGTGCTGGGCGCAAAGCATGTTTTAAAATGATTCTCGACGTGGAAAGTCCTTTAGCTTTGGCTGTCCGAATAAAGTTGGAGTGCAGCACTTCAATCATCGAGCCACGCATGATACGCGCAATCCCTGCAACATAAGCGATAGTTAAGGATGCTACGGGTAAAATAATGTACATTGCTGAACCGCCATTCCAACCGCCAGCGGGTAACCACCCCAAATAAATGGCAAAAATCAGTACTAAGACTGGTGCGAAGACGAAACTTGGCATAATTACGCCAAGCATTGAGAAACTCATCAAAATATAATCCCAACGGCTATTTTGATTGAGTGCGGCAAGCGTACCCGCTGTGACACCTAACACAACAGCAAAGGCGAAAGCCACCATCCCTAATTTTATGGAAACAGGGAAAGCAGACGCGATTAAATCGTTCACTGATTGGTCTTTATATTTAAAAGAGGGACCAAAATCTCCTTTGGAAAGATTTTCTAAATAAAGGAAATATTGTTTATATAATGGTTCATTTAAATGATACTTCGCTTCGATATTAGCCATGACTTCTGGCGGATAAGCACGTTCAGAGGTGAACGGGCTGCCAGGGGCGAGGCGCATTAAAAAGAAAGAAAAAGTAATCAAAATAAACAGCGTCGGCAAGGCTTCCAACAGCCGTTTAAAAATAAACTTGAGCATAACAACTCCAACCAAAATGGGCGAAAAGTGCGGTCAAAAAATAAGATAATTTTTAACCGCACTTAAATACGAGCAACGAATTAATGTTTAATAATATAAAGGTTGCGTAAGTAAATATGATCTTGTGGATCTTTGCCTGAATAGCCTTTTACGTAAGGCTTCACTAAGCGTGGATTCACATAGTTAAAGATTGGCACGATACCGAAATCTTTTGCAAGAATTTCTTCGGCTTTCGCGTAGGCTTTTGCACGACCTTCCGCATCCGTTGCGACATAAGATTCAGCAATGGCTTTATCATATTCTGGGTTCGCATATTTTGCAGTGTTGTTACTCGAATTAGATAAGAAATAGTTGCCGAATGTTGTGGCTTGGTTGTAATCCGCATTCCATCCTGCACGTGCTGCATCGTAACGGCCTGCACGACGGCTATCAATGTAGGTTTTCCACTCTTGGTTTTCTAATTTCACATCAATTAAACCTTTGGTGTTCGCTTTCCACATAGATGCTGCAGCAATGGCCACTTTTTTGTGGTTTTCATTGGTGTTGTAAAGAATGCTGAATTTCAACGGATTCGCTTTGCTGTAGCCAGCTTCTTCTAAGAGTTTAATGGCTTCTTCATTACGTTGTGCCATTGGTTCTTTTGAATAAGCAGGTTGTTGAATGAGCTGACCTTCTTCGATGTAAGTCGGCGTAAACACATAGGTTGGTGTTTGACCTTGACCTAAAACTTTATCGGTGATCACATTACGGTCGAGGGATAAGTTCAAGGCTTTACGAACATTCACGTTATCAAAAGGCGCTTTCTTATTGTTTAACTCGTAAGAATAGGTCGCAAGCGTACGTGTCGTGAATACTTCACCAGGCAATTCTTTTTGTAATTTCGCAAACTGTTCTGGTGGTAAGGCGTAGCTTGTTATATCTAAATCACCTGCTCGATAACGCGCTACATCAGTACTTGGGTTTTCAATCGCAAGGAATGTTGCGCTGTTAATGACAGTCTCTTTATCGTTCCAGTAGAGTGGGTTACGTTCAAATTCGATTTTTTCATTAATAATGTGGTTCGCCAGTTTATAGGCACCATTACCCACGTAATTTTCTTTTTTCACCCATGCGTCACCCAATTTTTCGACCACTTTTTGCGGTAATGGCAATAAGGATTGGTGAGTCGTTAAACTGACTGCATAAGGCACAGGATTGGTTGCATGAACGACAAAGGTATAATCATCTTTTGCTTCAACACCTAATTCAGCCGGTTTTTTCTTACCGTCAATGATGTCTTGCGCATTTTCCACTTGTAAGTAACTTAAGTAACTTGCATAAGGGGCTGCTGTTGCAGGATCCACTAAACGACGCCAAGCAAACACGAAATCGTGCGCGGTAACAGGATCACCATTTGACCATTTGGCATCTTTACGTAAATGGAATGTCCACGTTTTGAAATCCGGCGTGTTTTCCCAGCTTTCAGCCACACCCGGTTGAAGTTTACCTTCAGAGTCTGAGGTGACGAGGCCTTCAAGTAATTGATAAGCAACGTTAGATTCAGGGACACCTTCGGTTTTTTGCGGGTCAAAACTTTGTGGTTCAGCCCCATTATTGATCACGATATGTTGTTTTTCATCTAATTGCGTTCCTTCAGGCACTATAACTGCTTGAGCAGAATAGGAAAGAGCAAGCGCAATGGCAGAGAAAAGTAGTTTGTGTTGCATTTGAGCCTCCTTGTCATTAGGCGATATTTTTATAAAGGGTCCTTCTCTTATTAGCTCAAAAATTCATGTTTGTAAAGATTTGTAAGGTAATTATTTAAAGAAAAATAACGTTTTGTGATTTGTATCTAATAAATCGCGAAAAAATTGCTAAAAGTGATGGTATGAGAGGATAAATTTAGAATGCATTGGTTTTCCCTATCGTAAATATTTTCCTGGACGAATTACCTTTTTAAAGCTAATTATGCTATCGTAAGACAGTCGAATTCAAACAAATCCATTCAAGGAGAATATAATGACAACTCAGTTAGATTCACTTCGTAGTATGACCGTCGTCGTGGCTGATACGGGCGATATTGATGCTATTAAAAAATACCAACCGCAAGATGCAACAACAAACCCATCTTTAATTTTAAGTGCTTCAGCATTACCACAATATGCACCATTAATTGATGAAGCGATTGCTTATGCCAAAGCGCAAAGTGCAGATAAAGCGCAACAATTAATTGATGCTGAAGATAAATTAGCAGTAAACATCGGTTTAGAAATTTTAAAAATTGTCCCAGGACGTATTTCAACTGAAGTGGATGCACGTCTTTCTTACGATACCCAAGCAACCGTTGAAAAAGCACGTAAACTTATCGCACTTTATAATGCGGCAGGTATTTCAAATGATCGTATCTTGATCAAAATTGCGTCAACATGGCAAGGTATTCGTGCAGCAGAGATTCTTGAAAAAGAAGGCATTAACTGTAACTTAACCTTATTATTCTCTGAAGCACAGGCTCGTGCGTGTGCTGAAGCGGGTGTTTATTTAATTTCACCATTCGTCGGCCGTATCTTAGACTGGTACAAAGCAAATACTGATAAAAAAGAATATGCTCCAGCAGAAGATCCAGGTGTCATTTCTGTAACCAAAATTTATAACTACTACAAAGAATACGGTTATAAAACCGTGGTAATGGGTGCAAGTTTCCGTAATGTCGGTGAAATTATTGAATTAGCAGGTTGTGACCGTTTAACTATCGCACCTGCTTTACTTAAAGAATTACAAGAAAATTCAACCGCACTTGTACGTAAACTAGACTACAAAGGTGAAGTAAAAGCGAAACCTCAACCATTAACTGAAGCAGAATTCTACTGGCAACATAACAGCGATGCGATGGCTGTTGAGAAATTAGTAGAGGGGATTCGCAAATTTGCAGTTGACCAAGAGAAATTAGAAGCAATGCTTTCAGCAAAACTTTAATTTTAAAAACATGAAAGTGCGGTTAGAAATAACCGCACTTTTTGTTTATGCAGAGAGCAAAAGTGATTTTTTGAAAACTAAAAAATACGATTTCAATAATGGCTAACAGAAAGAGCAATATTAAGGCTTAAATAAATTCTTTTGTAGTTATCTTTCAAGTTGGTTAGAATGAAGACAATTTTTTGTAATAGGAAAGTGGAATGAAAAAAGCACCTTTACTTGCGGTAGGCTTAATGGCAACGACTATTTTAACAGGTTGTGCAACCAAAGCTGATGGTGAACGCAATGATAAATTAGAAGGTTTTAACCGTACGATGTTTGATTTTAACTATAAAGTCATGGATCGCTATGTGTTGGAACCAGCAGCAAAAGGCTGGCGTGATTACGTGCCGACACCGGTCACAAAAGGTTTATCCAATGTGGCAAACAACTTGGATGAGCCAGTGAGCTTTGTTAACCGTTTATTAGAAGGTGAACCGAAAAAAGCCTTTGTTCACTTTAACCGTTTTTGGATTAACTCAACCTTTGGTATCGGTGGCTTATTTGACTTTGCAAGTGCAAGCAAGGAATTACAAGTTTACGATCAACGTAGCTTTGGTGAAACATTGGGCACCTATGGTGTAGATGCAGGCGCTTATATTGTATTGCCAATTTATAATGCAACGACACCTCGTCAATTAACGGGGGCAGTAGTCGATGCAGCTTATACCTATCCGTTCTGGAATTGGGTAGGCGGTCCGTGGTCACTTGTAAAATATGGTGTGCAAGCGGTAGATAAACGCTCGAAAACATTGGATCAAACCGAGTTGCTAAATCAAGCACAAGATCCTTATGTTACTTTCCGCGAAGCTTATTATCAGAATTTAGAATTTAAAGTAAATGATGGCAAAGTGAAAGAAGGTTCACAGAAAGAACTCTCTGATGATGTATTAAAAGAGATTGATTAAGAATACTCATATAAGTATTAAGACACTTATATGTTAGGATAGCAAGCGTGTTTATACGTCAAGATTAAAGGAGAATATCATGACTAAAATCATTCATACAGAAAAAGCCCCAGCAGCAATCGGCCCTTATGTTCAAGCGGTAGATTTAGGTAATTTGGTTTTAACATCAGGTCAAATTCCGGTTAATCCAGCAACGGGTGAAGTGCCGAAAGATATTGTGGCACAAGCTCGTCAATCTTTAGAGAATGTGAAAGCGATTATTGAACAAGCGGGTTTGACCGTAGGTGATATTGTGAAAACCACTGTGTTTGTGAAAGATCTGAATGATTTTGCAGCAGTAAATGCAGAGTATGAGAAGTTCTTTAAAGAAAATAATCATCCTAACTTCCCTGCACGTTCTTGTGTAGAGGTCGCTCGATTACCAAAAGATGTAGGTGTGGAAATCGAAGCAATTGCGGTAAGAAAATAATAGCAAAGTGCGGTTAAAATCTGCAGATTTTTTCTACAATAGACTTTACAAGAGCGAGATTAATCACTATAATCTCGCTCCTAAATTACGCTTAGCGTAAAATTTCTGGTTGGTGCTTGACCTATTCAAGCCCCGTCCAAGACCGTAGGGAATGGTTAGCAATAATCGTCTTAATAATCCTACGTAGATGGTGAACAGAATAAGAATATTTCTTGCTTCTGGGCACCGAAGTCGTCCTAGTCTGAAAGATAACTCTTTCGATGAGGTAAATTAATTCCGAGAAATCGGAGTGTATTCAGGAGCTAAAAGCCAATGGCATTAAATCTTCAAGACAAACAAGCAATTGTTGCTGAAGTAAATGAAGCAGCCAAAGGTGCACTTTCAGCAGTAATCGCGGATTCTCGCGGTGTAACTGTTGATAAAATGACTGAATTACGTAAAGCAGCTCGTGAAGCTGGTGTAACAATGCGCGTTGTTCGTAATACTTTATTACGTCGTGCGGTTGAAGGCACTGATTTCGAATGCTTACAAGATACGTTTGTAGGTCCAACACTTATCGCATTCTCTCATGAACACCCAGGTGCAGCAGCACGTTTGTTCAAAGATTTTGCTAAAGCAAACGATAAGTTTGAAATTAAAGGTGCAGCCTTTGAAGGTAAGATCCAAGATGTTGAATTCTTAGCAACATTACCAACTTACGAAGAAGCAATTGCACGTTTAATGGGCACAATGAAAGAAGCTGCGGCAGGCAAACTTGTTCGCACTTTTGCGGCATTACGCGACAAATTACAAGAAGCAGCTTAATCATTAAGCGTTTCTTACTTCATTTAACTTTATTAATTTTAGGAATTGATTGTTATGTCATTAACTAACGAACAAATCATTGAAGCGATTGCTTCTAAATCTGTAACTGAAATCGTTGAATTAATCGCAGCGATGGAAGAAAAATTCGGCGTTTCTGCAGCAGCAGTAGCAGCAGCTCCAGTAGCTGGCGGTGCAGCAGCAGCGGCAGAAGAAAAAACTGAATTCGACGTAGTTCTTGCTGAAGCTGGTGCTAACAAAGTAGCAGTTATCAAAGCAGTACGTGGTGCAACTGGTTTAGGCTTAAAAGAAGCTAAAGACTTAGTTGAATCTGCTCCAGCTAACTTAAAAGAAGGCATTTCTAAAGAAGAAGCTGAAGCACTTAAGAAAGAATTAGAAGAAGCTGGTGCAAAAGTAGAAATCAAATAATTTTTGATTTACTTATGTCCTGTTTCTCAGGCTTAATGGCTGGTGGTTTACCATCAGCCATTTTGTGCTATCAAAAACAGCACAAAAAACAGATAGGCATTTTCCGTTTAATGGTATCTGTTTCCACTTAAATTAATCAGACGTTTTAATTTAAGTAGCCCACTACAGAAGTAAGGTTCAGAGTGCGGTATCCGAAACGGCGTCAATCCCCGATATAAATAAAAGCGTCAATCAATTTGACCGCACTTTTTTATATCAACTCGGTCTCACTAAAATTTACAGAGGAAAACCAATAATGGGTTACTCCTATACTGAGAAAAAACGAATTCGTAAAGACTTCGGCAAACGTTCGCAAGTTTTAAATGTACCTTATTTATTAACCATCCAATTAGATTCTTTTGATAAATTCATTCAAAAAGATCCTGAAGGTCAACAAGGCTTAGAAGCTGCATTCCGTTCTGTTTTCCCAATCGTAAGCAATAACGGTTATACAGAATTACAATATGTTGATTACCGTTTAGAAGAGCCAGAATTTGATGTACGTGAATGTCAAATTCGTGGTTCAACTTATGCAGCAGGTTTACGCGTAAAATTACGTTTGGTCAGCTACGATAAAGAATCTTCATCACGCGCAGTCAAAGACATTAAAGAAAGCGAAGTATATATGGGTGAAATCCCATTAATGACTGACAACGGTACTTTTGTTATCAATGGTACTGAGCGTGTTATCGTTTCACAATTACACCGTAGCCCGGGCGTATTCTTTGATTCTGACAAAGGTAAAACACACTCTTCAGGTAAAGTGCTTTATAACGCACGCATTATCCCTTACCGTGGTTCTTGGTTAGATTTCGAATTTGATCCAAAAGATAACTTATATGCGCGTATTGACCGCCGCCGTAAATTACCGGCAACCATTATTTTACGTGCGTTAGGTTACACCGTTGAAGAAATCTTAAACTTATTCTTCGATAAAGTAACTTTCGAAATCGCTGGCAATAAATTACTCATGACATTAGTGCCAGAACGTCTACGTGGTGAAACGGCAACATTTGATATTGAAGCAAATGGCAAAGTCTATGTAGAACGCGGTCGTCGTATTACAGCTCGTCACATCAAAGCATTAGAAAAAGATAATGTGACCCAAGTTGAAGTGCCAACTGAATATATCGCAGGTAAAGTTGCAGCGAAAGATTATGTAGATCTTGAATCAGGTGAAATCATTTGCCCAGCAAATGGCGAGATTTCTTTAGAAGTGTTAGCGAAATTATCGCAAGCAGGCTATAAAGTGATCGAAACATTATTCACCAATGACTTAGATTACGGTCCATATATCTCTGAAACATTACGTGTTGATCCAACTTACGATCGTGTAAGTGCATTATATGAAATCTATCGTATGATGCGTCCAGGTGAACCACCTACACCAGAATCTTCAGAAGCATTATTCAATAACTTATTCTTCTCTGCAGAACGTTATGATTTATCTGCAGTAGGTCGTATGAAGTTTAATCGTTCGTTAGGTATTCCTGAAGGCGAGGGTACTGGTATTTTAAGTAACGACGATATCATTCGTGTGATGAAAAAACTCATCGACATTCGTAATGGTCGTGGTGAAGTGGATGATATCGACCACTTGGGTAACCGTCGTATTCGCTCAGTGGGTGAAATGGCTGAAAACCAATTCCGTATTGGTTTAGTTCGTGTAGAAAGAGCAGTTAAAGAGCGTTTATCTTTAGGTGATTTAGATGCGATCACGCCACAAGACTTAATTAATCCAAAACCAATTTCTGCGGCAGTGAAAGAATTTTTTGGTTCTTCACAACTTTCGCAATTCATGGACCAAAACAACCCATTATCAGAAGTAACACATAAACGTCGTATTTCTGCATTAGGTCCAGGCGGTTTGACGCGTGAACGCGCAGGCTTTGAGGTACGTGACGTACATAACACCCACTATGGTCGTTTATGTCCAATCGAAACCCCTGAAGGTCCAAACATCGGTTTGATCAACTCACTTTCTGCGTTTGCTCGTACGAACGATTACGGTTTCTTAGAAACTCCATATCGTAAAGTGGTTGATGGTCAAGTAACCGAAGAAATCGAATACTTATCTGCAATTGATGAAGCAAACTACATCATTGCACAGGCGAACTCAAACCTTGATGAGAATAATCGCTTTACAGATGCATTCGTTACTGCACGTGGTGAACGCGGTGAATCTGGTCTTTATAAACCAGAAGAAATTCACTATATGGACGTTTCAACTCAACAAGTGGTATCTGTGGCTGCAGCGTTAATTCCATTCTTAGAGCATGACGATGCGAACCGTGCCTTAATGGGTGCGAACATGCAACGTCAAGCGGTTCCTACTTTACGTGCTGATAAGCCGTTAGTGGGTACAGGTATGGAAAAACCAATCGCACTTGACTCAGGTGTGGCGGTTGTAGCGAAACGTGGTGGTATAGTTCAATATGTTGATGCTTCTCGTATCGTTATTAAAGTAAATGAAGACGAAACTGTAGCAGGCGAAGCGGGTATTGATATTTATAACTTAATTAAATACACCCGTTCTAACCAAAATACGTGTATCAACCAAATTCCTTGTGTGAATTTAGGCGATCCAATTAACCGTGGTGAAGTGTTAGCAGATGGTCCTTCAACAGACTTAGGTGAATTAGCATTAGGTCAAAATATCCGTGTGGCGTTCATGCCTTGGAACGGTTATAACTTCGAAGACTCAATGTTAGTTTCCGAGCGTGTTGTACAACAAGACCGCTTCACGACAATCCACATTCAAGAATTATCTTGTGTGGCGCGTGATACTAAATTAGGTTCTGAAGAAATCACTGCGGATATTCCAAACGTAGGTGAATCTGCATTAAGCAAATTGGATGAATCTGGTATCGTGTATGTGGGGGCTGAAGTAAAAGGTGGCGACATCTTAGTCGGTAAAGTCACCCCTAAAGGCGAAACTCAATTAACACCAGAAGAAAAATTGTTACGTGCAATCTTCGGTGAAAAAGCATCTGATGTGAAAGACTCTTCATTACGTGTACCAAATAGCGTAAGCGGTACTGTAATTGACGTTCAAGTCTTCACCCGTGATGGCGTAGAAAAAGACAAACGTGCATTAGAAATTGAAGAAATGCAGTTAAAACAAGCTAAGAAAGACCTTTCTGATGAATTAGAAATCTTAGAAGCTGGCTTGTTTGCTCGTGTGCGTAATCTACTTATCGCTGGTGGTATTGATGCGGCTCAATTAGATAAAATGGATCGCACCAAATGGTTAGAACAAACCATTTCAGATGAAGAAAAACAAAACCAATTAGAACAGCTTGCTGAGCAATATGAAGAATTACGTAAAGAGTTTGAACACAAACTTGAAGTAAAACGTAAGAAAATCATTAAAGGCGATGACCTCGCACCAGGCGTGTTAAAAGTGGTTAAAGTTTACCTAGCGGTGAAACGTCACATTCAACCGGGTGATAAAATGGCGGGTCGTCACGGTAACAAAGGTGTTATCTCAAAAATCAATCCAGTGGAAGATATGCCATACGATGAAAACGGTCAACCGGTTGAAATCGTATTGAACCCACTGGGTGTACCATCTCGTATGAACATCGGTCAGATCTTAGAAACTCACTTAGGCTTAGCTGCTAAAGGTATCGGTGATCAAATCAATACGATGATCAAACAAAAACAAGATGTTGAGAAACTTCGTGGCTATATGCAAAAAGCATACGATTTAGGTCATGGTGCACAAAAAGTGGATTTAAGCACCTTTAGTGATGACGAAATCATGCGTTTAGCAGAAAACCTACGTAAAGGTTTACCGGTAGCAACACCAGTGTTTGATGGTGCTGATGAGCAAGAAATCAAAGAAATGTTGAAACTTGGTGGCTTACCAACTTCAGGTCAGATCACGTTATACGATGGCCGTACTGGTGAGAAATTCGAGCGTCCAGTAACCGTAGGTTATATGTACATGCTCAAATTGAACCACTTAGTTGATGACAAAATGCATGCTCGTTCAACAGGTTCTTATAGTCTTGTTACTCAACAACCACTTGGTGGTAAAGCACAATTCGGTGGTCAACGTTTCGGTGAGATGGAGGTATGGGCACTTGAAGCATACGGTGCTGCTTACACCTTACAAGAAATGTTAACTGTGAAATCCGATGACGTGAACGGCCGTACGAAGATGTATAAAAACATCGTCGGTGGCAACCAACAAATGGATCCGGGTACACCGGAATCTTTCAACGTAATTATGAAAGAAATCCGTTCACTTGGTTTGAATATCGAGCTAGACGAAGAGTAATCGACAAACCGGTCTTCCCCTGTACGCAGGGGAAGCAAAAGGAAGAAATCGCCGAAGTGCGGTTAAAAAACAAAATATTTTTGACCGCACTTTGAAACCCTTAACTCCGACAGGAGACTATTTGTGAAAGACTTAGTTAAGTTTTTAAAAGCACAATCAAAAACCAGTGAAGATTTTGATGTGATTAAAATTGGGTTAGCTTCTCCAGACATGATCCGTTCTTGGTCATTTGGTGAAGTTAAAAAACCTGAAACAATCAACTATCGTACGTTCAAACCTGAGCGTGACGGTCTTTTCTGTGCACGTATCTTCGGGCCAGTAAAAGATTACGAATGTTTATGTGGAAAATATAAACGCTTAAAACACCGTGGTGTGATTTGTGAAAAATGTGGTGTTGAAGTAACACAAACTAAAGTGCGTCGTGAACGTATGGGCCACATTGAATTGGCTTGTCCTGTGGCACACATTTGGTTCTTAAAATCACTTCCGTCCCGTATCGGTTTATTACTTGATATGCCGTTACGTGATATTGAGCGTGTGCTTTACTTTGAAATGTACATCGTAACCGAACCGGGTATGACCGATTTGGAACGTGGACAGTTATTAACTGAAGAACAATTCCTTGATGCAGAAGACCGCTGGCAAGATGAATTCGAAGCGAAAATGGGTGCTGAAGCAATTCAAGATTTACTTAAAGGTATTGATCTTGAAGTGGAATGTGAAAAATTACGTGAAGAGTTACAAGAAACTAACTCTGAAACCAAACGTAAGAAAATCACTAAACGCTTAAAATTATTAGAAGCTTTCCAACAATCTGGTAACAAACCAGAGTGGATGGTGATGACTGTATTACCAGTACTTCCACCAGATTTACGTCCGTTAGTACCATTAGATGGTGGTCGTTTTGCAACTTCTGACTTGAACGATTTATATCGTCGCGTGATCAACCGTAACAACCGTTTAAAACGTTTATTGGATTTAATCGCACCAGATATTATCGTGCGTAACGAAAAACGTATGTTACAAGAATCTGTTGATGCGTTATTAGATAATGGTCGTCGTGGTCGTGCGATTACGGGGTCTAACCGTCGTCCATTGAAATCACTTGCGGATATGATCAAAGGTAAACAAGGTCGTTTCCGTCAAAACTTATTAGGTAAACGTGTTGACTATTCAGGCCGTTCTGTAATCACTGTAGGTCCATACTTGCACTTACACCAATGTGGTTTACCGAAGAAAATGGCATTGGAATTATTCCGTCCGTTTATCTACGCAAAATTAGAAAGCCGTGGTTATGCAACTACAATCAAAGCGGCTAAGAAAATGGTTGAGCGTGAAGACGCGATCGTTTGGGATATCTTGGCAGAAGTTATTCGTGAGCACCCAATTCTATTGAACCGTGCACCGACACTTCACCGTTTAGGTATCCAAGCGTTTGAACCACTTCTAATCGAAGGTAAAGCAATCCAGTTACACCCACTTGTTTGTGCAGCGTTCAACGCGGACTTCGATGGTGACCAAATGGCGGTTCACGTCCCATTAACACTTGAAGCTCAGTTAGAAGCGCGTGCGTTAATGATGTCAACCAACAACGTACTTTCACCTGCAAACGGTGATCCAATTATCGTTCCATCACAAGACGTGGTGTTGGGTCTTTACTATATGACCCGTGAAAAAGTAAACGGTAAAGGTGAAGGCATGTTATTGCAAGATCCGCGCGAAGCTGAAAAAGCATATCGCACAGGTGAAGCAGAGTTACATTCTCGCGTTAAAGTACGTATTACTGAATATGTGAAAAATGAAGCTGGCGAATTCGAAGAGAAAACCACATTAACCGACACCACTATCGGTCGTGCAATCTTATGGATGATTGCACCAAAAGGTATGCCTTATTCATTGTTCAACCAAACATTAGGTAAAAAAGCAATTTCTAAACTTATCAACGAAGCTTATCGTCGTTTAGGTTTGAAAGAAGCGGTAATGTTTGCTGACCATATTATGTATACCGGTTTTGCTTATGCTGCTCGTTCAGGTTCTTCTGTGGGTATCGACGATATGGTTATCCCAGAGAAAAAATACGAAATTATTTCTGCAGCGGAAGAAGAAGTGGCAGAAATTCAAGAACAGTTCCAATCTGGTCTTGTAACAGCTGGCGAACGTTATAACAAAGTCATCGATATTTGGGCTGCGGCGAATGAGCGCGTAGCGAAAGCGATGATGGAAAACTTATCTCAGGAAGAAGTAATCAACCGTGAAGGTAACCCTGAGAAACAAGCTTCTTTCAACAGTATCTTTATGATGGCTGACTCTGGTGCGCGTGGTTCTGCAGCTCAGATTCGTCAGTTAGCAGGTATGCGTGGTTTGATGGCGCGTCCAGATGGTTCGATCATCGAAACCCCAATTACAGCGAACTTCCGTGAAGGTTTGAACGTACTTCAGTACTTTATTTCAACCCACGGTGCGCGTAAAGGTTTGGCGGATACCGCATTAAAAACAGCAAACTCTGGTTACTTAACTCGTCGTTTAGTTGACGTGGCACAAGACTTAGTGATCGTTGAAGATGACTGTGGTACACACGAAGGCTTAGTCATGACTCCATTAATTGAAGGTGGTGATGAGAAAGTTCCACTTCGCGAATTAGTGTTAGGTCGTGTTGTAGCTGAAGATGTGTACAAACCAGGTACAGAAGAGGTCTTAATTGCACGTAACACTTTATTAGATGAAAAACTTTGTGATGTGTTAGATGCAAACTCAGTGGACAGCGTAAAAGTACGTTCTGTTGTAACTTGTGATACTGACTTCGGTGTATGTGCGAAATGTTACGGTCGTGACTTAGCGCGTGGTCACCTCATCAACCAAGGTGAAGCAGTTGGTGTTATCGCTGCTCAATCTATCGGTGAGCCAGGTACACAGTTAACCATGCGTACGTTCCACATCGGTGGTGCAGCTTCTGCAGCAGCGAAAGAATCTAGCGTACAAATCAAAAACAACGGTACTTTACACCTTGCTAACGCGAAATTCGTTGTTAATGACGAAGGTAAATTAGTTTTAACTTCTCGTAATACTGAATTAACCGTTACAGATGAATTTGGTCGTACGAAAGAACACTATAAAGTGCCTTACGGTACTGTGTTGAATAAAGCAGATGGTCAAGAAGTATCAGCGGGTGAAACAGTAGCAAACTGGGATCCACATACCATGCCAGTTGTCTCTGAAGTATCAGGTTTTGTGAAATTCATCGATATCGTGGACGGTTTAACTGTAACTCGTCAAACGGATGAATTAACTGGTCTTTCTTCTATCGTGGTACAAGACGTGGGTGAACGTGCAACTGCAGGTAAAGATTTACGTCCAACCATCAAATTAGTTGATGCAAAAGGTAACGATATCTTCTTACCTGAAACTGACGTTATTGCACAATACTTCTTACCAGGTAAAGCAATCGTAAGTTTAGATGACGGTGCGGAAGTGAAAGTGGGTGAACCACTTGCACGTATTCCACAAGAATCTGTGGGTACTAAAGATATTACCGGTGGTCTTCCACGCGTTGCTGATTTATTCGAAGCACGTAAACCGAAAGAGCCAGCAATCTTGGCTGAAATTTCAGGTATCGTGTCCTTCGGTAAAGAAACCAAAGGTAAACGTCGCTTGTTAATCACCCCAACTGAAGGTGAAATCTACGAAGAAATGATTCCAAAATGGCGTCAACTCAACGTATTTGAAGGCGAGATGGTAGAACGTGGTGATGTGATTTCTGATGGTGCAGAGACTCCACACGATATCTTACGTTTACGTGGTGTTCGTGCTGTAACTGAATATATCGTGAACGAAGTGCAAGAAGTTTACCGCTTACAAGGGGTAAAAATTAACGATAAGCACATCGAAGTAATCGTACGTCAAATGTTACGTAAAGCAGTCATCACTAAAGCTTATGACAGCGAATTCCTCGAAGGGGAACAAGTTGAAGTGGCTCGCGTGAAAATTGTGAACCGTAAACGTGAAGCGGAAGGTAAACCACCAGTTGAATTCGAACGTGAATTACTTGGTATTACCAAAGCGTCATTGGCGACAGAATCCTTCATTTCTGCGGCATCGTTCCAAGAAACCACTCGCGTGCTTACTGAAGCAGCGGTGGCGGGTAAACGTGATGAATTACGTGGCTTGAAAGAGAACGTAATCGTAGGTCGTTTAATCCCTGCAGGTACTGGTTTTGCGTATCACCAAGGTCGTCATAAAAAACGTATTGTAGATGATGTTGTGATTAAATTGTCTGAAGACGATGAAGCAGCAATTGCTGATGAATTCGTGATGACAGCAGATGATGCAACAACTAACTTGGCAGAAATGCTTAATATGGCAGATGATGCAGAGTAATCGCTAATCGATAAAATAAAACCCGAGTTTAGGCTCGGGTTTTTTATTATCTCAATAAAGAAAGTGCGGTCAGTTTTTAATGAATTTTTCTTTTGGAAAAGTATTGTAAAAACTGACCGCACTTTCTTTTCATCAATAAAAGGCCACCTTGTTGGTGGCCTTAAAATATTGAGTTTAAGCTAAGATTACCAGCCTTTTACAACACCATCTTTAAAGTGTTTTTTCGCTTCTTGGTAAACTTCTTCAGTTTGGTATGCTTTCACGAAATCTTGGATCGCTTTACTGTCTTTGTTATCAGTACGCGCAACGATGATGTTTACGTATGGAGAATCTTTGTCTTCTACAAATACGCCGTTATCTTGTGCATTTAAGCCAACTTGACCAGCATAAGTGTTATTTACAACCGCAAGATCAACATCATCTAATGCACGAGCTGCAACAGAGGTATCTACTTCAGAAATTTTTAAGTTTTTCGGATTTTCAACGATATCTGCGACAGTTGAAAGAAGATCGTTAGAATTTTTAAGTTTGATTAAACCTTGTTTTTCAAGAAGGATTAATGCACGACCACGGTTTGATGGGTCATTTGGCACAACAACTTTCGCGCCATCTTTTAATTCATTTACATTTTTGATGGTTTTAGAATAGCCAGCAAGCGGGTAAACAAAGGTGTTACCAACGATCACTAGATTGTTTAAGTTTTTCGCTTTTACATCTTCATCTAAGTAAGGTTTGTGTTGCATTGCGTTAGCATCTAAATCACCTTTAGATACAGCAGTATTTGGTAACGCATAGTCATTGAATAAAACAAATTCAACATTTAAGTTGTATTTATCTTTTGCCACTTTTGCAGCAGTTTCTGCAACTTGGTGTTCAGGACCCGCCATTACACCAACTTTGATTGATGTTGCTGCAGGCGCAGTTGACACTGCATCTGCTTTTTTCTCTTCTTTACAACCTGTTAATACTAATGCTGACGCGATAGCGGTTATAGCAAATAAGTTTTTTAATTTCATGTTTTTTCCTTGTTGTGAATAAAATGGTATAGAAAATAATTAACGGTGATCCACTCGTTTTGCGAGCGTATCGCCTAATTTTTGGCTGAGCATCACGATAATCACGATAACAATCGTTGCCGCCCAAGTTACCGATGGCATATTACGATAGACACCATAGTTAATGGCGAGGCTTCCTAAGCCGCCACCACCTTGCGTTCCCGCCATTGCGGTATAGCCAATTAATGTCACGAAAGTGAGCGTAATGGCATTAATAATCGTTGGTAATGATTCAGGTAAATAGAATTTACGAATAATTTGCCAATTGGTTGCGCCCATTGCTTTTGCGGTTTCTGTTAAACCGGTTGGAATCTCAAAGAGTGCATTACTTGTTAGGCGAGCAAAAAATGGTGTTGCCGCTGCACTTAATGACACAATTGCAGCATTAGAACCAATACTACCGCCAGGAAGTAACCAACTGGTAAGCGGAATTAAAGCAAGTAACAAAATAATATAAGGGATTGAACGTCCGATATTAATAATGACGTTTAAGAACGCATTGAGTTTTTTGTTTTCTAAAATCGCCCCTTTATTGGTTAAGAAGGTTAAAAAACCCAGTGGTAAGCCTAATAAAGCCGCAATTAATGTCGATAATACTGACATATAAATTGTTTCAACGGTCGATACCGTCAGTAAACTCGCGAAGTTATCGGGGAATTGTTGGCTAAATGTTGCCCATAACTCATTGAACATAGCCTAGCACCTCTACTCGAACGTTATTTTCCATTAAATAAACTTTGGTTTGTGTAATTGCATCTTCATCACCTTCAACTTCAGCAATCGTAAAGCCAAATTTAACGCCACCGGCATAATCAATTTGTGATGTTAAGATACTGAGTTCCACACCAAACTTTTTCGATGCTTGAGAAAGTAATGGCGCATCGACGGAACGACCGGTAAATTCAAATTTGATGATTGGATACGATTTAGCGTGTTTTGGCGTATCAGATAAATTTTCTAAATATTCTTCTGGCAACGTAATGTGGAAGGTCGAGCTGATAAACTCTTGGGCCAATTCTGTTTTCGGATTAGAGAAAATCTCACTAACCGTGCCTTGTTCAATCAGGCGGCCTTTATCAATCACGGCAACTTGGTCGCAGATACGTTTAACCACTTCCATTTCATGGGTGATAAGAAGAATGGTGATACCTAAAGTGCGGTTGATTTCTTTTAATAATTTTAGAATGGATTGAGTTGTGGCCGGATCCAATGCGCTGGTGGCTTCATCACAAAGTAAGACTTTTGGATCGCTTGCAAGTGCACGCGCAATCGCTACTCGTTGTTTTTGACCACCAGAGAGATTAGCAGGATACACATTATGTTTATCACTTAATCCTACAAGCGCTAAAAGTGCGGTCGTTTTTTCTTGAATTTCTGCTTTCGATTTATTTTCTAATTCAAGTGGCAATGCTACGTTTTCAAAAACGGTTCGAGAGGTCAATAAATTAAAATGTTGGAAAATCATGCCGATTTGGCGGCGTGTTTTCACTAATTCAGCGTCAGAAAGCTGAGTCAGATCCACATCATCGATGAGCACAGCACCGTGAGTCGGTCTTTCTAATAAGTTTACACAACGGATAAGTGTACTTTTACCTGCACCAGAGGCACCAATGACACCACAAATCTGCCCCTTCGGCACATGTAATGAAACATTATCAAGTGCGGTCAGTTTTTTATCCGGAAGTGTAAAAATCTTCGTAATGTTATTTAGCTTAATCATATAAGCCCTTGTTCTCAGTTAATATTTGAATTTCATTTGTATTCTAGACGTCTAGAATGCTGTGTCAATATGTTACGGGATCTTTTTTAGACGGATCGGTTATGACTTATTATTGCTTATATTAAGGATAAA